>NZ_NXLP01000080.1:0-5050 GCF_003364125.1 Helicobacter sp. MIT 14-3879 | reverse complement strand
ATTTCCACTCAAACGGTAGGCTTAACTCTACAACAGATTCAGTATTTGGAAAATCATGCTTAGATCTTTGCAAGGTCTTTTCTACTTCATTAAAGATTGTAATCTCTTCTAACCCTTCTGTTTTGTTAAGAATTTTTATTCCCTTGAGTGTTGCACTTTGATTATATATTGCCACACTAGCGACAACGCTTGCCCCAGCCTTATTTTCAATCCATTCTTTTGGATAACGTAGAGCATTATTCACAAGGTAGCGATATAGGGCAAAATTTTGCACATTTTGACTTATTTCAAGATTTTTTTGTATTTTGTAGGGAAATTTACTCCATTTTTTTTCCTCAATTTTTGCTGATGCACTACTTGCTAACATTGCTAGAATAATATCCATAGCTTACTCCTTTAAATTGTATTATTGTTTTAAGCTTAAAAGCGTGTTAAGAATTTGATCAGAAGTCGTAATTGCTTTAGAGTTAGCTTGGAATCCTCTCTGCACTACGATAAGTTGTGTTAAAGCGCGACTTAAATCCACATTACTCATTTCAAGCTTTGAACCACTCACGCCACCTCTGCGTCCTGTATTTGCGGCACCTATGATTGGCTCACCACTGTTGCCTGTTTCAGAGAATATATTATTGCCCTCTGCTTGCAAACCTGCACTATTGGCAAAGTTGGCAAGCCCTACTTGAGCTAAAGCCAAAGTCTTGCCATTACTAAATGCTCCAAGCAGAGCACCATTTGAATCAAAGCGCACATCCATTAAATCACCCGCATTGTAACCGTTTTGTGCGATATTGTAGGTTTCAGACCTCTTATCTACACTAGTAAGTCCATCGAAAGTTTGGTTTTTGCCAAAATTTAATTCAAGTCTTTGTGGTGATTCAGAGCCATTTTTTGGGTCAAACTGTAACATAGGCGGATTCATACCTCCCAAGCTTCCATCATTATTAAAGGACACTCTACCACCTTCAAAAATGTTTGGATTATCTGCGCTCCCGCCAATGAATTGCGCTGGTTCTGGCACAATCGCTCGAAATGTCCATTCTTTACCACTACTTTTGGTGAATTCAAATCGAACGGTATGCTTACTGCCAAGACTATCAAATACATCTATACTTGTGGCATGTCTAGCGTGTGTTAGCTTACCGCTTGCTACACTTGCGCCCCCTTCAATAAGTGAAGCGGTGTTAAGGGCTCGCATAGCGTCTCTTAAAAGAATATTAGTAGAAACTTGTCCAGAACTGTATGCGCTTGCTGTGATTTGAAGGTTGTTTGTTACCCCATCATCATCATCTTTGTTTGTCATCTCAAACATACCAAAACGATTGAGCACTACACTTACGCTTGCGGTGCTATCTTTATATTTCTTACCCGGATTTTTTATCATGTTGGCATCATATTGCATAAGGGCACGTAAATCTTCTGTAGTTTTGAATTGTCCTGTTGTAGAATCTGGGTCATTGGATTGTGTGTAACGATAGCGAAAAGCCGTAATATCTTTATCTCCTTCTACAAAGTTCGCAAATGCGCCAGTCCCGCCTTTTGTGATGACAATATTTTTGGTATTCACATCACCATCCATTTCATTTCTGTTTTCAAGTCGTAGTTGTCCGTTATCTATGTAGGCTTCAACCCCTGTTTTATCGCGCACTGCATTAATGGCAGAGACTGCAGCCGCAAGTGTGCTTGTGCCAGATAAGCCAGAGTCATTTGTAAAACTTACTTTTTGCCCATTAATAAATACTATGCTCGGCTCTTTTGTAGTAACTACTGTATTGACTAATTTAGAAGTCTTATAACTCATCCAAAAACCTTGATTTTCACTTATTGTAAATGAGTCTCCATCTGCATTAAATAATGCACCAAAGTCTTCAGCTAACTGTGTAAGATTGCCTTTAGAATCGTATCTAGGATTAACCCCATCTGCTGCGGTATAGGTTGTAGAATCCAGTGCCGAAACATTCACAACATCATCTACATGACGTCCTGCACTTAAATTTGCCCTCAAAGTAACTTTGCTTGTAGGGCGTGCAGGCATAACCATACCGGGATCTATTTGAATGCTCTCAAGTGGTCCCGTATTATCTACTTTAAAGAACTCATTATCTGTCATCATTGAGCCAGATCCTTGGTCAAGAGGTGGTCTGTTCCAGCCTTGCACAACATAACCGCCATTAGTTACAAGATTCCCTTTTGCGTCAAAAAGAAATTCACCATCTCTTGTATAATTTTTGGTTTCTCCTCTATCGCGACTAATAATAAAGAATCCATCACCTTCTATTGCTAAGTCTGTTTTCACATCAGTGTTTTGTGTGTTGCCTTGAGAAAAAACTTTAGTTGTTGCATTGATGCCAACACCCATACCGACTGAGAAATCATTTTGTCCCCCGAGTCCATTTTTATATGGGGAAGTTGCTATTTGCTTGACTTGCGAAAGCATATCTACAAAAGATGCTCTTGAGTATTTAAAACCAACGGTATTCACATTAGCAATGTTATTGCTTTCAACATCTAATGCGACTTGGTGGGCTTGCAACCCACTCACACCTGACCATAATGACCGTAGCATACAAATCCTTTGAAATAATTTGCTAGGGTAAAGCAAATTTGATTCCAAATTACTAATCTCCATGTATTAATGTTAGAGATTTAGATTCTAAGTGTCATTGCAATATCATATCATTGATGTTTTAAGTATTCTTTGCAGATTATATTTTGTTGAGACTTGATTAATGCTCTGTGTAGATTCTTTCATAGTAACGTTACGTCTTAATTTAACTATAATGCAAATGCAAATTGTAGATTAGGTATAATAAATTTTCATCTAGTTTTAAAAGTGAATAGCTTTAATCAATCGATGAAGCGAGTTGAGATTCAATTCTCAAGTCATGGCTTTTATCCTATTTTATTTTTTCAAATGGTATGCCTCTTAAGTAGTAAAGCTAGACTAGAAAAATACAGAATCTGGATTTATTTGCACTATTAAACAAGATAGTATATTAAACTTTGTAGAATATTTACATGCTCATTGCTTTTGTCGCAAGGAATATATTTTTTCTACAATGTCATAAGCATCATTCATGCTTTTAGCAATAGAACCGCCATTTTTATACAAAATATCTCCAACAACAAAAAGATTACTAATATTGCTCTCCTTGCTTTTTTCATCATGTGAGGCTATGCCATGAGAATCTACTTCGATACCACATTTCTTCAAAAAATCCAGAGGCACTACACCCCCAATAGCATAAATTATTCTATCAAAATGCTCACTTGAATGATCCGTAAAATTGACTTTGAATCTGCCATTATCATCTTCTAGGGATTGAATATCAATGCCAAACTTGCCTATTAATCCCTGTTGCAAACTTTTTTCTAATTCTTTAGCGTTTTCATCGTTAATACGAGTAAATTTGCTTCTGCGATAATTGAGTGTAGTCTTTGTTATGCTTGCAAGATACACAGCATATTCCACTGCAGAATTGCCTCCACCCACAACTAAAATCTCTTCACCTGCTTGACATTCATTGATATTAAAATTGGCTTTCTTCCTTAAACTTACTGGGATTGGATAATGGGGCTTATTGGGCTTACCCATCTTGCCAATCCCGATAATAACAAAGTCTGCGCTAAAGCTCTTTATTCCACTTTTTATAACAAATCCCTTATCTGTTTTGCTTACCTGCTCCACTTCAGAATTACAAATCATTTCGACATTGTTTTCCTCTAAAAGTTTTGTAAAAAGATAGAGTGTACTTTCTTTATTGCCATCACTAAAGGCAATATGTCCCTTTAAATCGACAACTTGTCCTTTATAATCTTTATCCACTCTTTTTCCGTCTTTATAATATTCACGAATCATGGCTGAAATTTTGTCTGTTTTCTCAAGTAAAAGAATATTTTCTATGCCAAATTTTTTGCATTCAATAGCACTAGCAATTCCACCAGGTCCTGAACCAATGATAACAACTTCATAATGCTTCATAATTTATCCTTAAAATAATTAAATGGCTATTTAGACACCCTGCCGTTTTGCTTGTGTATTTTTGTTGGATACATCTGCGCTGTTTAAGTCTTCTATGCCGTCAAATAGCACGCCCCTCATCATTTTTTCTTTGTCATCAAATTGTCCATTTTTTAATCCCCACAGAAAAGCAACCAAACCTAAAAATCCGATACAAAGAGAAACTCCTAACATTAATGCCATTACCCAGCTACTCATATTAATCCTTTGAAAATTTTGAGAATCATAAAATTTTAAAGTTCCATGAATTGTATCTAAAATTAGTTAAAGCGAAAGGTTTATTCTTGAGAATTCTTATTCCCTAAATCTCTGTCTCTCAATCAAATAAGCAGTAAGTCTCATGACATTAGGAGAATTATGATTGAAGTATTATTTAAGTTTTATATTATGCTCTATTCTTTGAGTTAAAAAGCTGCGTATGAGCAACTTTGGTGTTTATTCTATTTTGCTCTTATTGCGATGTCAATCTATTGCATGCTAATGTAATTTTTACATACTCATTGGAGGACAAGCAGGAATAAGTAGCACAGAAAGCGGATTATCTTTGGAGAAAGTCAAGCAGGTTTTGTGCTGCTTGCAGAGGGGAAAATAAAAAACAAAGGATGAAATTGACGCCAACTTGCTTCACTAAAGAATCGTTTTATTATTTTCTCTCTTTAATTAGGGACATCACTTTGGCTTCAATCATTTTGAAGAATCCTTTGGTGTAAGATTTCTAGCATGAATGTGCTTAAATGCGCAATGATAAGTAAGAATATGGGTTGGAATAACAAGCAGGCTATCTTAATAATCTAAGAGGCGTTATGTCTGGCATGTCTAGCTAAATTCAAATATGGCAGACGTCGCTTTGAAACCATAAAATAGACTCTAACAGAAGTCCTATTCTCATATACTCAAAAGATATTAAACTCTCATCTAAAATACCGATACATTGTCTCTCTCTGCAACTTGTTTTGCAGTGTCAAGATTCATATTTTGATGACAAGGAATAGAAAGTTGTGCATGATAAAAATCCTCTGCATTATGTAGCAA
>NZ_NXLP01000079.1:0-5057 GCF_003364125.1 Helicobacter sp. MIT 14-3879 | reverse complement strand
ATAATGAAAAATTAGATAATAATAAATAATCTAATTTGGTTTAAAACACAATTTTATTAGTAGAAATAAAGAAAGTAATAAATTAAACAAAGTAAAGAACAAGGTAAATAATAATCTAATAATGCTAAGGAATCTTAAAGATTAAATTAAATATAAAATATAATAATAGATTTAAAAAATATGAGAATATAATTAACTAAATAAAAAATAAAGGAATATAGGGGTAAAAGATGAAAAACACAGAGATGATTAAAAGATTAAATGATAGGGTAAGGGTAATAAATGATTAAAAAACAAATGATAGGAATAAATAATGAAAAACATAAAGATGATTAAAAGATTAAATGATAGGGTAAGGATAATAAATGACAAACAAAGAAAAATTTAAAAACAAAAGATAGAATAAGGGTAATAAATGAAAAACAAACAAAAGATAGGAATAAAAAGGTAAGGTAAAAGAATGAAAATCTTTATTTTTATAGTAGTGAGTTTGGGTATATTACTCTTTCTTTCTTCTTGTGGATTACTTTATACAACTAAATATGATAAAGAAGCATTTGAATTAGCAGAGGAGTATGGGGGAATCTATGTCTTTGATAAAGAAATTAGAGATGAGATAAAGAAGTTGCAGGAGGAAGAAAGTAAGATGAAAATAGGTGTTGGTGACCCAAATTTTTTTGATAAAATAAAAGCTAGAACTGAAAAATATTCTACTCTCTCTAATGGTTGTAAGTATTTTATAGGAATTTTTGGTGATCGTGGTGATAAATTTGAACCTTATAAACCTTATTATGAAAAAATAAAAGAATATATGGGAGAAAAAGTATATAATAAATTAAGCTATGGTATTTTAACAACAAGCTATTATAAATGTGGTGATAAAGTAATACCCCTAACTTTTTATGTTAATGTTTATGGGACAAGAACAGATTATGGTCTATATGGATTTGATGAGGCAAATGGGGGATATAGATTTAGTGAAGATTCTTCGATTGAAGCTAATGCAGATAATATTTTTTATCTCATCAATGATAAATTTGTAAAAAGCAATCAAAAAATATCAGAAGAAAAAACAGGAAGAGGACTTTATTAATGACACCTAAAGAATTTATAGAAGAAGCAAAAGATTATGCAGATATAGCAGATGCAACCTATGCAATGCTGCATTACATTGATGAGAATGAAGAGATAGATTTTTTCTTAGACAAATTAAAAAGTGAGAATCCTAATCCTAAAATAAAACCTCCTGCTAGATGGATATATGCAGATGGAATAAAGCTAGGATATGAGATAAAAAAAGAAAATATCACAGAACAAGCAAAAGCAAATAAGCGTAAAATAGGACAACCTACTGCCTATGCTTTAGCAATAGAAGCTAGATTTAGTTATGGTGTAAGTATTAAAAAACCTAGTGAAGATAAAGAGAAGCCAATAGAAAATACAATCCAAAATTTCATAGATAGAAATAAAGAAAGTAATAAATTAAACAAAGTAAAGAACAAAGAAATAATAATCTAATAATGCTAAGGAATCTTAAAGATTAAATTAAATATAAAATATAATAATAGATTTAAAAAAATGAGAATATAAATTAACTAAATAAAAAATAAAGGAATATAGGGGTAAAAGATGACAAACAAAGAGATGATTAAAAGATTAAATGATAGGGTAAAGGTAGTAAATGATTAAAAAGCAAATGATAGGAATAAATAATGAATAATAAAGAGATGATTAAATGATTAAATGATAGGGTAAGGATAATAAATGACAAACAAAGAAAAATTTAAAAACAAAAGATAGAATAAGGGTAATAAATGAAAAATAAAGCAATGATAGGCAATAAAAATAAAAAGGTAAGGTAAAATGAAAATCTTTATTTTTATAGTAGTGGGTTTGGGTATATTACTCTTTCTTTCTTCTTGTGGATTACTTTATACAACTAAATATGATAAAGAAGCATTTAAATTATCAGAGGAGTATGGGGGAATCTATGTCTTTAATAAAGAAATTAGAGATGAGATAAAGAAGTTACAAGAGGAAGAAATTGCTAAAAGGAGATTGGTAGAAAACAACGACCCAGATTTTTATGAAAAAATGATAGCTTTAGAAAAGAAATATTCTATTCTCTCTAATGGTTGTAAGTATTTTATCAAAGAAGTAATTATAGGTGTAAAAGAGGATAAAAAAGAAGCCAAATTTGAACCTTACTACCAAAAAATCAAAGAATATATGGGAGAAAAGGTATTTAATAAACTAGATATTTACTTAACAAGCTACTATAAATGTGGTGATAAAGTAATACCCATAAGCTTCTTTATAAAAGCTTATGGGACAATAACAGAATATGGTCTATATGGATTTGATGAAGTAAATGGAGGATATAGATTTAGTAAAAAATCTTATTTTGGAGCTAGTGCAAATAATATTTTTTATCTTATCAATGATAAGTTTGTAAAAAGTAATCAAAAAATATCAGAAGAAAAAACAGAAGGAAGACTTTATTAATGACACCTAAAGAATTTATAGAAGAAGCTAAAGATTATGCAGATATAGCAGATGCAACCTATGCAATGCTGCATTACATTGATGAGAATGAAGAGATAGATTTTTTCTCAGACAAATTAAAAAGTGAGAATCCTAATCCTAAAATAAAGCCTCCTGCTAGGTGGATATATGCAGATGGAATCAAGCTAGGGTATGAGATAAAAAAAGAAAGTGCTAATAAATCTAGTCTAGCACAACAACTAATAGATGATAAAAAGATAAAAATAGGACAACCTACTGCCTATGCTTTAGCCATAGAAGCAAGATTTAGTCAGAATCTAACTATTAAAAAACCTAAAATTAATCAAGAAACAAATAAGATAGAGTATGAACAGGTAAAAATAGACAATAAAATCCAAAGCTTTATCAATCGGAATAAAAAAGATTTAGGTGTCGCAGACCAAACCCTCCTCGTAGCCACTACCAAAGAAAAACAAGAACAAGATAAACAAGAAAAAGAGTCTCCTAATAATCTCACCCATCACCTCTCTCCTCGCACTAAATTCTTTACTTCTCGCTTTAAGCTCCTACATCATCAACCCAATACTACTATAAGTGGATATTCTCATACTCTCTTTAAAGATACTCAAGCTAAAGATAAAGATGATACTTATATCTTAGCTTTTAGAGGCACAGAAACAAGTGGAAAAGAATTTTTTAAAGATATGCTTTTAACTGATGGCTTTATAACAATAGGAGTTGGTATCCCTCAAATCATCTCTTTAGTTAAATTTAGAAATGAAGTCTTAAAAGAAATACAAAAAGATATAAGAGATAATTCTTTTAAAATAAATGTAGTAGGACATTCACTAGGGGGACATTTAGCTCAAAGCTTTTGTATATTAAATAATGAAAATCTCATTTATAAACTTTATACTTATAATGCACCGGGATTTTTAGGGATTCTAGCAAGCTTATTAAATATCGCTATAAGAGTAATTAGATTAATTATAAAGCTTCTTATTCTTGGTGTAAAAAAGCTTTTTAATCTCTTAGGCTTTACAAGAAAGGTGATTGATAAATGTATCCAAACTTGTAATCCAAAAGATAATTTAGAAAATTACATAGAATATGCAGATACACTTAAACAAGGAATAGGAGAAGAAGAAATTGATTCTTTAGCAAATAAATCTAAAAAACTCTCTAAAGCAAAAACAAACATACAAATTCATCATATAGAAACTATAAAAAAACCTATACCTCGTGAAGAATCCTTTGCACGAGAATGGCAAGAGTTTGCAGAACCTACAATATCTTTTATTTCTGATTTAGGATATAAATATGGCTTAAATATACAAGATAAGTTTGATTATAGGAATACACAAAGATTACATTTATTACATATAGGTAAATTAGAATATTGGTATATTGGCACAAGTCATTTTATGGAAAGTATATTACAAACAATTTATTTTTATCATTATTTATTTCAATCACCAAGCAATCAAGACAAAAAACAGCTCAATGAAAGCATAGAAAAAACACTAGATTATCTTAACTCTTATTCCCAGATTCTTATAGAGCTTATTTATTATAATAAACTCATTAGAGATCCAAATGATAAAGAAAATCGTTTAGGTCAAGCTAAAGAACTTGATTTTAAAAATAACTATCTTAGTATCTACCAAAATGAGATTTTACACACACTTATTAATAATAAAGAGAGAGCAGAAAAAGAATATCAATTTAATTTTCATAATGATAAGGAAATAATAAGACTAAAGAATATGGATTATAGCAGTTTTACTAAAAATGATGTTATCAATGTTTTTTTACTTTTAATGAGTGTAGGTATTTATACTAAAATCATAGATAAAAATGATATGGAATGTCTATTACAAGGTGCATAAATGAATAAATATAGAACACTCTATAAAGCTTTACCTTTTTGTATAGAAGACAAAGAAAAACAAGATATATTGGAAAAAGAAAATATTTATAAAACTTATAGCTATCAATCTAATTTTACAAATATTGCCTCATCTGATGACAACGAAGAATTTTTTAAAGCCAAACAAAAACAAGCAATCAATACACTTTATGATAAACAATGCACAAGTATGTATCTTAGAAAAACAAAGAAGAGGGGAATAGATTTAAACTCTATGAGCTCTACGCTCTATGTAGATACACAAGCAAAAGCAATTTATATCTTTGCAAATGATAAAGACTATATTGATTGTGATACAATCTATAAACAAATCAAACAAGAATGCAATTTACAAGAAAGCCTAGAGGAATTACAATCCTATACACCCTCTCTATTCTTAGATTCTCATCTCCTTTTAGGTGGAAAAGAATCTCCTAATCCTCTCTTCCAATACTTCTTTGGAGAATTAGAATCTAACTCATCTAATACCACATCTACTAACTCATCTTCATCTACTTCATCTACCACCTCCAATACCACCTCTTCTACCTCTAACTTAGATGAATCCCACCCTATCTACCACTTCTCTCCCAAAGATGAAGAAAATAATATTGGAACACTCCTTATCTTTTTAAACTCCTCT
>NZ_NXLP01000078.1:0-5060 GCF_003364125.1 Helicobacter sp. MIT 14-3879 | reverse complement strand
TTACCAATGAGCCCAAAAACACAAATCAATAATAATGAAAATAACTTAAACTGAATCTTCATATTTTCTCTCCTAAATTCCAATTTAATTATTAAATGATATGACAAAACAGTATATTAGTAAAGTTAATATGCTATAAACTATTTCAAGCAAGACACAAGGTTTGGAGTGTAAGACTTTCGCCCTTTTAACCCTAATTATTATTGTATAATAATAAATAAAGAACTTTGAAAGATTTATGTGCTTGTGCCTATCGTGTTGTGATTTTATATGCCCTAATTAAAGCTGCATTTCGCTGGGTATTCTTCAATCCCCTTTCGATAGCTTGCCTCATTGTTTGTTGTTTATAAATTTTAGAATCTATCGTGCATCATGTTAAAAGTATTGTTTATGTAGTCGCTCAAGTTAGTATCTCATAATATTTCAGTTTGATGAAATTCAGAATAGAAATGTTTAGATTCTTCAATCTAATTTTCTAAATGCGCACATAAAAGCTTAAGAACTGCCCATAAAGGCAGTGAAATCTAGGATTCTTTAATGGATTTCCATATCCAAATCTCTTGCAAGACAGGCTTCAAGTAGTACAAATTACAATCTATAAGGAGAATATATGATAAAAGTGGCAATTTTAGGTGTCAGTGGCTATGGCGGCAGTGAAGTGCTTAGAATCTTAAACACACATAATGATGTAACTATCAATCACTTTGGTGCTAATACACAAGCTGGAATTCCTATTTCTCAAAGTCTTGGACAGTTTTATGGAATTTTTAACAATATTATGCAGCAAAGCGATTTGGTAGAAATCGCTAGAGAGAGTGATTGCATCATTACCGCAACGCCACATAAATTTTTAGCAGAGATTCTTACTAAAGAAATAGTTAAACAGTCAGTTATTATCGATCTATCTGCTGATTTTCGTCTAAAAAATCCTAAGAAATATGAAGAGTACTACCATTTTACTCACCCAAATCCCGAATTACTACAAGATTCTGTCTATGGCTTATGTGAAATAAATAAAAGTGCCATAACACATGCAAATCTTATTGCGAATCCGGGGTGCTACCCAACTTGCAGTACGCTATGTATTTTACCCTTATTACAACGAGGAATCATTGAAGATTCTAGTATTATTATTGATGCAAAAAGTGGTGTCTCTGGTGCGGGTAGAAGCGCAAAACTAGAAAATCTGTTTTGCGAGGTGCATGACAATATCAAAGCTTATGGTTTAATCAAGCACAGACATGTAGCTGAAATCGAACAAAATCTTGGTCTGTTTTCTCAACTCCAACCTCATCATTCCTCTTCTAATAAAGATTACAAAGACATTCATATAACCTTTACGCCGCATTTAATACCCATGAATCGTGGAATCTTAGTAACAGCTTATGCCAATCTCTCTGCTTCTTATATCAATATCACCCAAGCAGATATAGATTCTGTCTATGAGGAATTTTGTGAGAATAAAATCTTTGTCAGACATCTTAAAGGAGGAATTGCTCCACAAACAAGATGGGTAAAAGGGAGCAACTTTGTCGATATTAGTGCCTGTCTAGATTCGCGAAACAAACGTGTGATTATGATGGGGGCTATTGATAATCTTATAAAAGGCGCAGCAGGAGCAGCTATCCAGAATTTAAATTTACGTTTTGGATTCAAAGAATCACAGGCATTAGAGGATATCGCATTATTTCCTTAGTTCTATGACTTTTTTACTGATTCTTAGTAAGACAATGTAAAACTTATAGAAATTTGGATGGAGCATTATGGGACATAGAATAAAATGCACTAGAGTATTATTTTGTAACAAGATACACGAAGATACTCACTTTAGTTATGATTTATTATGGAGCTTTATACTCAAATAAATAGATTTTATCATTCTGAGAATATTCGATTCTATATTCTTACCCATCCAAACGAAATAACCACTTCTCACAAGATACGTTGGTGATTTTACTGCGCTTTTAACAAAGCAGCAAACAGACTATAACAGCCATTAAGCCTGTATTATTTTTTATAGTCTTAACAATAAATCTTATAGGCTACAAATACTTTGTTGTAGCATTTTCCTTTATTAAATCCCTAAATAAAAAACACAAAAAGTCTCTTAAATTGTTGAGAGACACAATAAATACTTAACAACATAGTTTAGTTTTTGCAAAATTTATGCTACAATAGAATTCTAAATGTATGAAATAGTCTATTTCGACTGCAAGGATTATAAAATGAAAACAATTATTATGAGTATTTTTTTCATAGCCTTAGGAATGAACTCCATTCAAGCAAAAGCCAAAAATATTGAGACAAGCACAGTTCGTGTAAATAAGACTATGACACTTTCACAAAGCGATATAACCTTTTTATTTGACAATATAGAATCAAACAAATTTGCTGTACTAGATTTTGAGGAAATGAAAGAAACAAAAGGTAAATTTTATCCTATTCTCCTAAGGTTCATTGGTGCTAGTCTCTTTGCCAACGCACCAGGACTAGATGATGCTATTTATAATGGCACTCTTCTGCAATTTCTTAGCAAGCAAGCAATTAGCCAACATGAAACAGATGAAATCATACATGCCTATTCCCAATGGATAAAATAATGATTTCTGTATGTATAACAATTATAACATCAATATCAGTCTTTATTTTAGCAAACTTTACCCTCTCTCATCTTAAGACACTAAGAAACATCTATTCTCACTCGAGAGTAAAGCTAGCTGTCGTCAGTTTTGTTTATATTGTACTTCCCATCATGATTCTTTTATCTTTTGTAACATTTTCGCAAGTACTTTTTATTATCTTTTGGTATATATATACGATTTTTTTAATATATCTTTCTCTAAAAATCTATCAACACAAAAAAGACACAAAAGATTCTATTTAGAGTTTTATAGTTTCAAGAACTCAGATTGTCTTTGCAGTAGTCTAAGCCCTCTTAAGCGCAATAGCTTCCTTAATCAAATCATCAGAAGTTGTGAAAGCCTTAGCATTCATAGAATAGCCTCTTTGCATGAGAATAAGGCTAGTTAGTGCATCTGCAACATCAACATTGCTTGTTTCTACATACCCTTGCAAAACTTTACCCTGTTTCAAGTTAGAATCTTCCCCCCATACAAGCTTTGGATTGCCACTTTGTTGCACCACTTCACCATTTGCAGTTGTCGGATTAAGCGCAAAGAGATTGCCCCCTACTTTCTTTAAACCTTGATCATTTGCAAACATCGCAAGTCCCACTCGTCCTATTGCCTCAACTTGCCCATTTGTGAAAGCTACAGAAATAACACCTTCGTTGTTGATTCTAATATTAGACATTTCGCCGCGATTTTTACCGTCTTGTTCAGTATTATTGACACCAGATTCGGCATAAACATGGTTGGTGCTGCGATTAAGCGTGAGCTTAACATTTTTTTGCCCTAAAAACGGAATTTCCATATCATCAGCATTTGCCTTGCCTTGTGGGTCAAAGAATATCTTGCCCTCTTTAACTTCAGAGCTAACCAACATTCTATCGCCAGAAAACTCATGAATATAACTACGAACATTCCATGTCTCTGGATGCTGCTGTGTACCCTCTGCATCTCCTGCGTTAATCAAGAAATATTCATTTCTTAAGGCATACTTTTTACCACTTGGATCAAAAACCTCTGTGGTATTTGTGAAGCTAGGCACACTTAAATTTGTCCCTGCGATATAGTCATTCTTTGCCATAGGGTCCATTTCGCCTGTAATATGTAGCCTTTCAAAGAAATTCCCGCTAACTTTGATTTTTACAGGTGTGTTGGTATTATTTTTTAGCACCAACACACCTTTAGGATCTATTACGCCATTTGCTCCGCGATTAAGCTCTAAGTCAAGTCCTGTATCCCTTTTGATAAGGTATTGTAACTGCCCAATCGTATGAAATCTACCTTGTGAAGAAGTCCCATCACCATACTCATAATGCGCAATTTGCACAGTGCCATCAGGCATGGTTACTTCAATGTCTGCTTTTGAAAAATTATTAGGGCGAATCATATCTCCATCGCGATTTGCCAAAGCATTAAAATCATGGTTAAAGAATCCAATTTCATTAAATACACCATTAGTTGTATATGCCTGAACAACATTTTTAAGCTCACCCATGCGATTAAGATTTACACTTAAATCCACTTTTGTAGTTTCAACAGGTTCATAACTAATCTGTGGAGGAATGGAGATTGGCTTCATAACCCCCTTTGCAAGTTCTTTATAATCTTGTTCAGGGTCTTGTGAAGCCTTAAAGCTGTTGTCTTTAATCTTACCTAAATTCACTCCATAGAGATAATATCCTTCAGAATTAACAAGATAGCCATCAGAATCTATCGTAAAATCTCCATTTTTTGTAAAGTAGTTTTCATCACTAACATTAAAGTTATCTTCACTAATTTCAAATTGCCCCTCCTTATTTTTTCCCACAACAAACCAACCTTTACCCGTATAAGCTACCGCTGTATCGCTATCTGCTTTTTTTAGATTGCCTGTTTTTGTTATAATATTATTGCTTCCACCCGTAACGCCATAACTAAAATCATTATTTGTGACAGTAGACGCATTAAGAGAATCCATACTACGTGCAAAAAGCGTTTTAAACTCAGGTGAATTCGCCTTATAGCCTGTAGTATTGACGTTGGCGATATTATTAGAAATACTATCAAGCCCAAATTGGTGTGTTTTAATCCCGCTAACTGCATTTAACATAGTGTCATTCATGGATTGCCTCCTGCATATCCTCATATTGTCGATTACTTAATGTATGTAATTTTATAAAATACATGCAAGAATCATGCCAAAATGATAGATTTTGTGAAAATTCATTTTATTTGTAACTTGTATGTTTTAACTACAATAAAAACAAAGTGTCCTATACAAAATATTTACAACCTAAAAAACCTAAAAGAAAGAATATTAATAAATAAAACCCCTTGTTTCAATCACACAACACAAAACTAATACCTATAATTTCTAAAAGTTTAAAAATAAATACTACAGTCGCAAATAATCTAAACAATAAATTTTAGGTTTGCAGTAAATAACCATAGAAG
>NZ_NXLP01000077.1:0-5097 GCF_003364125.1 Helicobacter sp. MIT 14-3879 | reverse complement strand
TCTCTGTAGTTTGTTATAGAATCACATTTGCAATGTTATCAAGAAAAATAGAAAAGAAGTGTCAGAATGTTGTGAGCTATGGCAGAGAGGAAGGGATTCGAACCCTCGAAAGCTTTCACTTTACACGCGTTCCAGGCGTGCTCCTTCAACCACTCGGACACCTCTCTATAAATGTGGAGTATATCATAAGATTTTAAAGTTAGTAGCCATTATAGAATAAGGATAGAATCTAATGAGAATAATTGCTAAGGCAAGTAACAATGCGAAGCATTTTTTATTGTGATACAACTATATTACAGAGATAGATTAAGGCAAATTTCAATGAAACATACAATTTCACAACACAATGCAACGAGACAGGATTCTATCTATCAGTCTTTTTTGCCAGATATTACACCTATTATACAGGGTGGCGATTCTTCATTTAGTCTCTATAATAAAGAATATCAACAAAGCTACCATTCCAAGAGCTTGGGGGCTTATAGTGAGACCTTGTATAAGCATATTATTCCGGTGCTTATTTTTAAGAAATCTCTTGGATTCTCCAACCAAGAATCCTCCTTGTTAAAAGGAAATAGATATTCTGCAAATGACTTTGAAACAAAATTTTTGGATTCGATGGAGAATATAGAATCTGTCTCGCGCGTTTTTCTAGGTAAGCGGTTTTATATAAAACAGCAAGTTATGTTAGAAAATTGCGCTATGCCAGAATCGCAACAAAGCAATTTAAACCGTCCATTGCGCATACTTGATATTTGCTTCGGATTGGGTTTTAATGCGTGTATGGCACTACAAGTGTTTAAGAACTGTGAGATTTATTCTCCTGAAAAAGACAATCTTTTAGATTTATTAAAAGACTTTCCTTATCCAGAGAACCTACGTTCGCAAGCTTATTGTATTTTAGAGAATCTGCAAACCACCAATTTGTATTATGACACGGCTAAGAATCAAAGATTATATTTCTTGCAGGGTAATGCATTGGATATTGTCCAAACATTTCCCTGTAATTTTTTTGATGTTGTTTTTCAAGACGCATTTTCACAAGCACGCAATAGCGAACTTTGGACTACGCAATATTTAAAAACACTTTTTAATATAACCAGCTCTCAGGCAGTGATTACCACTTATGCTAAAGCAAGGAGAATTTTAGAATCCGCAAGATTGGCAGGATTTAAAGTTGTGAAACATGCGTTAGGAAGTATTTTTTATAAGTCAGATTTTTTGGTTTAAGCTATGACGTACTTATGTAATTAGAATTGTGCGCTCTGCATGTTGATGGGGACAAGAAGTTTAGGGATTTGCGACAGAAATTTGACATAAAACCTTGATACACGCGCCTTTAAGGCTAATAATTTTTATTCATTGAAAGTACATACTTTGTTATTCTCTGGCTTATGTGATGATTTTATCAAAGATAATGCAGAATTTACTGTGTGAGTCATCAATTTAGCCTTGATTTGTTTTTTTTTTTTTTTTGTAAGATAATATTAGTCATGTTTGTGAGATAGAGATTTTTCACAATCAGGCATTGATAACGCTCGCTTGACACTGATATTTCATGACAATGATGTTATCAAATGACATAACTTGTCGCGGCGATGTGTTAAAATGCGATTTAACATTAAAAAAGGAGACAATAATATATGTTTTTAAATTTACTCAATAGAGAAGAAAAAGTAGCATTCCTAGAGATTGCACACCATATTGCGTGGAGTAATGATGACTTTTCTGATACACAAAAGAATATCATTGCAACGTACTGTTTGGAAATGCAGATAGAGGATATTCAGTATGATAGGAATGATGAGCAAAGCTTTAATCTTAGCAAAACTCTTGCGAAAGTAACCAATCCGCGGAGCCAACGCATTATGCTTTTAGAATCTATGGCATTAGTTTTTGGAGAGCATGTTTCACATCTTGATAATATTCATAAAGAAGAAAAACGTGTTATTGATGAAATGATACAGGCATTTGCCCTCAGTAAATCACATGCGATTATTTATGCTGAATGGACAAAGGCGATGCTTTCTCTTAGTACGCAAGGTAGGGCACTCATTGAGCTTTAAGGAAAATAGGGATAGCTTTCCTTGCACAATTTGCGGAGCATGTTGTAAAAATATTAAAGGGATTGCAGAACTCGCAAGCTTTGATTTGGGTAATGGAATCTGTAAATATTTAGATAAGCAAAGTAATTGTTGCAGGATTTATGCTAATCGTCCCGAGATTTGCAGAGTGGATGTGATATATGAGAAAAGATATGCAGGGCATTACACGAAAGAAGCCTTTTATCAATTGAATATTGAATCTTGCAGATTCTTACAAGAAAAAGAGAATGTAGCGCAAAATTTGAGATTGTAGATTCTAAAAGCTTACTCTATATTGCAAGTCAAGATTTAGACTTTGTGTCCGTTAGGACAAGTATGTGAGTTTTGTAACATTGCTAAAGTTGCTTTAACAATGCTAATAGAATCTAGATTCTTAGTTTATTGTGTTGAAGATGTGATACCAAAATATCGCTTTGGAAATCTTAAGGATTCGCAAGTATGAGATTACTTTGTTTGTCTTTACTTGCTTGGGAGGTAGGTTTAGCTATGACAAAGAATCAGGATTTTAAAAGCTCTCATCGTGAGAGAATTTACTAGAATTTGTCTGATGTCTGTGTAACGCTATTGACTTATATTCGCGCAAAAATTAAGATTTGCTAGCGCATTGATAACTTAAGTTTTATAAGGGGAAATTATGCAAATGAAGTTTAGTTTTGCTATTGTTTTGATGTTATTGCAGGGTTTTGTGTGGTGTAAAGAAGTGAAGATTCCAAAGTGTGATGAGAAGGTTGAAGAATGGTATGACAAATACTTTGAAGAGTCCGGGGATGGATTCCCTCTATATAGCGATTTTAAGGTTTTACATGTCGATAAAGAAAGAGGCATTATTACTTGTCAAGCAAAATTGCGTATGGAATATCCTGATATGCCATGGGAGAATAATACACGAATTTTTAAATACACGCTCCAATACGGAATATTGGTGCGTTATCTTGACTAATGTCTTGAGATCAATGCGGATTAGGGGATTTAAAGAAAAATCCTCTAATGCTCTTTGAGGGATGAGACTCTTATGAAACAAGAGACACAACTTAATTTATTAAAGGAGGCAATATGCCATTACCACTTATACCTGTTGCGATTGTTATTGCAGGAACATTGATTGCAGGAAAGAAGGGCTATGACGCCTATAATGATA
The DNA here is from genome assembly GCF_003364125.1 of Helicobacter sp. MIT 14-3879. NCBI lineage: Bacteria > Pseudomonadati > Campylobacterota > Epsilonproteobacteria > Campylobacterales > Helicobacteraceae > Helicobacter > Helicobacter sp. MIT 14-3879. The sequence goes on along the minus strand of NZ_NXLP01000077.1, from coordinate 1,854 downwards.
CACAAGAGGCGGAAAGACACCACAGGAATGCTCAAAAACTCTACAATAAAGCCCAAGAATCCTTAACAACAACTAAAGAAGATGCCCAAAAGGTTTTTGAGAAATTAGGTAAAAGGCAAGCTTCTATCATAGAGGGTAGTTTCAAAAAATATCAAAACCTTATTGACAAGCTTGAAGCCCAAGATAAAATTATGCTAAAAGAAGTCTTTGGTCAAGAAACATTTGAAGTGTTTAGGACGACACAAGATTCTATTGCGTCCTTGCAAAACACACTCGGTAGCCTAGCGGCTGGAAGTATGGCTGGAGCGATGGCTGGCTTTGGGGCTTATGGAGGAGCAGGATTACTTGCGAGTGCCTCTACGGGCACGGCGATAAGCACACTTAGCGGTGCGGCAGCGACCAATGCGACATTAGCGTGGTTTGGTGGTGGAAGCTTGGCTGCTGGAGGCTTTGGTATGGCGGGAGGAGCGTGGGTACTAGGCGGTGTAGTTGCTGCTCCCGCACTTGCCGTTGCAAGCTTTATATTTGCAAAAAATGCTGAAAGCAAAAAGTATGACGCACAATTATATTATTATACAGTCAAATCCTTAGCTGAAATTATGGAGGGTGAAACTTTGCTGTGGCAAGAAATTCGTCATAAAACCAAAGAGAAAAAGGACTCTTTGTGCTCTCTTGATAAGGAATTAATGGAAAAAATTGAAATAGTTACACAGGTAAGCAACTATAAAGGTTCTGTAGTTTCGCAATGGGATAAGCAAGATCATAAGAATCTCACAGCAATGATGCAAATTGCCCATACGATGCAAAATATGATTAATGCTCCTATTTTAAATGACAATGATGAGAACACAAAGAAAATCATCGAGCATCAAAAGAAGTGCAAGGAATTAATGGACGAAATCAAACAAAAATGGAGTTAAGAAGTAGAGAATCCCTGTTTGTCTTATGTTGGCTTGGGCAATCACAGTAAGCATACATTTGATTATCGCATTATTGATGAAGGAGAAAGAATGTCGCAAAAACCACTTTATGAAGAAGTGATTGAGGAAATCGGGACACAAACTCTAGCACGTTTTGGGCTAAATATTTTTAGTCTCAATACCTATGAGGCTTATGGTTCAAGTGTGTTAATGACTAATGACACACTAAGGGCGTATAATCGCCGTCAAAACAGCAAGACCTATTATGGACATACCTTTGAGGAGATTGACACAGGACAGCAAAATATCATAGATTCTTTGTTTAACACAGGCAATAAAACTTATACAACTGATACTCTAGCAGATATTAAAGACGTCCAAGAGATACTAGAAAGCGGAAAAAATCTCAACGAAGAAGATAGGGCTAAGGTGGATTATATCTTAGCCAACTATGACGATGAAGTGAAAAATCTGGATTTTAGTGATTCTAAATTAGGCAATTTGACACGCACGAATCATAATACAACCGATACCGTAACCCTTGATAAAGAAGGCAATGTTGTCAAAACCTCACAACTCAAGGTCAATAAAGAGACTGATAATTTATTAGAAGAACGTTATCTGCAAGGCGATGGAGCCGTGGATGAGCTGAAAATGCCTTTTGATGATTACAAGAGACATAAAGAGAATCTCGAAACAATGATTGCTAAGGGGGAAACCTCCACCAATCCAAAAGATAGAGAAAAAGCAGAACAAGCTAAAATCGCCCTTGATAAGCTCAATGCCAATAACGTATGCAATCGTTGGATGTGTGAGAATCCCAAAACCACTGCGCTTACTACACAAAGCATTGTCGCAGGTGGGCATATCGCCCAAGCTGGAGTAAGTGATGCGATTGTGGTAGCACTCTCAACCCTTGCAAATGGAGTGATAT
>NZ_NXLP01000076.1:0-5100 GCF_003364125.1 Helicobacter sp. MIT 14-3879 | reverse complement strand
TCATAACGCATTCCGATTGTTGTACTCAAGGATTTTAGCCATTGAGAACGGTATTCCATAAATCCCCCAACATTCAAAGACTTACCTCCTTGCTTGTTTCTTATTCCAACTACAAAGCTATTATAGTCCCGCCAGTTGTTGATATTATTTATCTGTGAATCTAAGCTAGTTTGACGCAACTGCAAGCCAATTAAAAAGTGATGGGCTTGAGTGCGTGGAATATCAAAAGGAATATCGGTAAAAATATCAAGATTATTGGTTTGGTGTCGGGTGAAAGTTTGTGAGCCATCTCCTCCTGCCATTGTGGTGTTGGCTTGGCTAGGATTATCCATATTTATGCCACCATCGGGGTTGTTAAAATTATCCCAGCTATCAATTCTTGAATATTTTGCGCTCAACATAATTTCATTAAAATAATGTTGATAACCTAGATATACTATGCTTTGTAAGAATTTTTCTTGCCCGATATTACGACCAAAGTTAATAGGATAAGGACGTCTTTTGCTTGTGTCTTCTTGATTGTTATTTATAACAGTATTGGAGTTATTTCCCCAAATTTGTTGATGAGTAGAGGTATTGTAGAGATAGGTTTTATGGTCTAAATGTGTGTAACTGTAGAGATTAAGGCTTCCTCCTGATTCAATGTGAATGCTATCACTCACATCTGCTTGGAACTTTAACCTGAAATCATGCGTGTTGTAAGATTGTTTCCCCATATCACCAATAACAAAGATACTCTCACCATTTGCGCTTTGTGATGGAATCTGTCCGCTAGCATGATTAAGAATGTTATCATTGGGATAAACCCATGCGCTATCGGCAGGATAGCCACTAGATGTAGTAAATCCATAACTTGCTTTTATACGCAGCTTTTTATCTAAAAATGTATCGCCAATAGAGAAATATCCTCTTATAAGATTCTCTTGTGCAGTATCTTTTTGAAAGGGATTGCCATAGCCTAATTTTGCCTTGATTTCAAATTTTTGAGGCATAGCGGTTACGAAATTAATTGCTCCACCTAATGCCCCACTTCCATAAAGATTAGAAAATGGTCCCCTTATAACCTCAACTTGCTCTAAATCATCGGCATTCATTGCTACAATGGGCTTGGTATTATTGTTAATATCATTGAGCATTACTCCATCAAGCATTATCATTGTGCCATTTGCAATACCTCTGATTGTTGCAGTATCAAAAGTATCCATACCTCTTGACTTGCTCTGCCTTATACCCTCCATTCCGCGCAGGGTGTCACTGAATTTAGTATTAGGACGCAGATTGATGTCTTCTTTGGTGATGACATTGACATTTCCGGGTGCTTCATCTATTGTCGTTGGAATCCTCGTGGCTGTTACAGATGAAGTTTCTAACTGATAGACTTTTGCTAACGAATCTTCTGCCATGAGATTCATTAAAGTGAGCAAAAAAACACAAAATGAAATCCATTGGTATTTCATAAATACCTCCCAAAAATTTAGTAATACTTATATGTATTAAAATATTACTATAGTATTACGAATATTATAAATAATATTACTAATTTAATTTTTTATTCATTAGGTATGAGGGCTATCTCTCCTAATTAATGAAAATAGTTGAGCAAGAGATTGCTTTATCCTATTATTAACACAATCAATAAAAAAGGGGAGGGGACTATGCACGATTAGCAAGCAATAGAAGTCAAATAAAATCAAGGTAAAACACGCAAAATATGTAAAGGAGTGATAATCTTGCAGTCGATACATAGAGATAATGGGATATGCTTTTAGTGTGATGGGGTGTTTATTGGCGTTGAAAAACTTGTGTTTTTACACGCAAAGCCTGAATATGTGAATCTTCTACATCATTCCCACCCACCATATCTTGTGATACACATTTAGTACATTTCAGAACACCTTTTGTGTAACAGAAAACAATAGAATCTCAGATGATAGATGAGATGAAATCCACCCAAAGACCATTAACTTCATGAGAACAAAATACTTATTAAGAGTTTCTTTATTTGTAGAATATTTAGTCATGAGAGAGAATCTCTTACCACATCTCATGTTAAATCTTGATTTGCGAGTCCTTTGTCTCCTTATTCTTGTCCTAATTGAGGCAAAATACCAAAGAATTACAAATCTTTACGCATTATTACTTCATAGGCTGATGAAGTGCAACAGGCAACAACACAACCTTTTATTTATCTTCTTTGTTTTACTTGCTACTCATCTATTCGCAAGAATAAACCTTGTAATTTTTAAAGTAAAGGTTTATGGGAGTGAAATAACATCATCATTCTTTTATCATACCCGTTACAATTATCCTCAATGACTCACTAAAGACAATCAGACCAAACAGCAATGAAAAAGTAAATAGTAACTTTGTTGTAAGGCAATTAAACAGAAAATTATTCTAATAGTTTTTCTGCAATTGTTTTACATAAAACCAACAAGAGATTCAGAAGAAATATTAATATGTGATTTACAAAATTTCTTTATTTTTGTAAATTTGGGTGAAATATAATAATTTGTGAAATAACATTTTCTCTTCACCTATTCCCTTTACCTAAGGAGCAATGATTCAAGATTCTAGCAACAGGCTATATCGCATCTGATTGATAGGAAGTCGAGATATTTTGTCTTCCAATAGCTGCATCTTTTTATCATTAAGCATGGTATTTAGTAGATTCCAAAATGGGCAAATATTATTCCTATTGCTAAGGCAATGATAGGAATTATCACAGCGACTACACAAATATCTAAGTAGCTTTTTTTGTGTGTCATTGCAGTGATAGTTAGCAAGGTTAAAACCGCTCCATTATGAGGTAGAGCATCAAGCCCCCCTGACGAGATGGAAGCGACACGGTGAAAAAGTTCTAAAGGAATATTTTGACTTAAGGCAATTTCTTTATATTTTTCGCTCAAAGCTTCTAGGGCTATTCCCATGCCGCCAGAAGCCGAACCTGTAGCACCAGCAAGGATATTGATTGCAATTGCCTCTGAAATAAGAGGGCTGCCCTTAATACTTAGGAGTAAATCTGTTAAGGTGCTAAATCCCGGGGCAGATTTTACTACAGAACCAAACCCCACAGCCGCGCTCGTGTTAATAATGGCTATAACAGAACCTGTCGCCCCTTGATTAATTGCCGTAATAAAACAATTTATTTTATTGAGGTTTAAAAGCAATATTATTGCTATGCCACACAAAAGCGCGTTAATAATCTCGAATTTAAAAACATTAAGCAATACGACCACTGACACAAGAGGAATTAAAGAGATTAAAAAATGGGGTGGCTCAGAATCTGCTTGATGTGATTGGTTGTTTTCTGGCATATCAAAATGCTCGTTTTTAGCCTTTAGGGTGTTTTCTCTGTATTTGAGGTAGAAATATCCCCCTAGAAACATAATAAGGCTTGCAATAATTCCCATGATTGAAGAAGCCATAGGAGTTGTACCAAAGTATTGCATAGGAATAAGATTCTGGATTTGAGGTGTTCCGGGCATTGCAACCATAGTAAAAGTAAAAGCACCCAGTGCGACAGTAGCCGGGATAAGTCTCCTTGGAATATTTGCTCCTTTAAAAAGAGAAAGTGCTAGCGGATACACAGCAAAAACAACTACAAATAGGCTAACTCCTCCATAGGTAAGAATCGCAGCAGAGAGAATAACTCCTAAAATAGCTCTTTTCTCTCCTAAAACTTTCCCAATTAATAAAGAAATAGAAGTCGCCATTTGTGTGGTTTCCATGAGTTTGCCAAAAATTGCTCCTAACATAAAAACGGGAAACCATTGTTTAGCAAACCCAACTAAACCACTCATATAAATGTTAGTATAACTATCAAAAATATCCAAACCACTGCATATTGCTACGACTCCAGCTGCAAGAGGTGCTACCCAAATGATAGACCACCCAAAATATGCAAATAACATGAGGATGATTAGTCCTACAATAATGGCTGTCATGCTGCTCCCTTAAATAATAAGATAAATGTGGTACATTATTGTGTTGTATAACCTGCATCAATCACTAAGGATTGCCCCGTGATATGTTTTGCAGAATCTGAAGATAAGAATAAAGCCAATGCAGCAATATCATGAATATCAATAAGCTTTTTTTGTGGGATAAGAGGATAAAGCACCTCGTCTAAAACTCGTTCTAAGCTTACTCCTCTAGTATTTGCCAAGTCTTGCATTTGTCCTCTTACTAAGGGCGTATCAATATACCCGGGACAAATTGCATTAGCTGTAATTCCCTCTTGTGCGCATTCTAATGCAGTAACCTTTGTTAGTCCTATAAGCCCATGTTTTGCACTGTTATAAGCTGCCTTACCCGCAAAACCTATCAGTCCATTAATAGATGACATATTAATGATGCGCCCGAATTTTTGCTCTTTCATAATTGGCAGAACATATTTAGTCGTCATAAATGCTCCCACCAACATAATCTTTATCATGGTTTCAAATTTACTTGTAGGAAAATCCTCTATCTTTGCAACATGTTGCAAGCCTGCGTTATTAATCAGAACATCAATGCGTTGATAATGTGCATGGGCTTTAGTGATTAGGTTTTGAACATCGCCCTCATTGCTGACATCACAGCAAATGCCAATGCAATTATTAGTTGTGTTGTGGAGATTCACAACAGAATCCAACGCATCTTTCCTAATATCTGAAAAAACTACATGATATTGGGAATCTAAAAAAGCTTTTGCTATTTCTAACCCTATGCCACTTGCGCTGCCTGTAATAATTGCAACTTTATTCATTATTAACTCCTTTGTAGATAATTAAGTTGTTGTATCCTAAAGCTTCTATCAGTATCAAACAAACAGTTATTCTCTCTATAATTCCTATTAAGTTATCTTTTTTAGTATTTTTTATAATAAAAGTAACCATTAGCAACTTTGTAGCTTTGTTATGTAAGGATACTTAGGATTCTCATTTCGCAATGCAATGGCATGCTATCTTTAACAGCCAATGTAGTGCATTTCATAATTTATTTCCTGTCTCTATTAAGCATTATAAAGAAAGTAAAGATACTCCCATGAGCAATATCTTATGTTCATGTTTTTGGGTTGCAATATAACGTCAAAAAGAATACAACTTTCTATTCATT
>NZ_NXLP01000075.1:0-5109 GCF_003364125.1 Helicobacter sp. MIT 14-3879 | reverse complement strand
TTACTCCATAACACATATCCTATTCATTAAGAATCTTGTTCTCATTTATTTTGCAGTGCTAGGGTCTTTTGTGAGATTAAATCTTATCGATTATTGACACTTTATTATCCCATAAATCAAAATAAATTTATACATGAGAAACTCTCTACACAACACACACGTTATTTTCGCGTGATTTAGAATAACAAAAAATAGACATGGGTGTAAATGTAGGACTTAGATTCTTTTCCTTAACAACTAATCTCGCGTTATAAACAAAGCCAAATAAAAACAAACAAATTAAAAGTTCTAATTAGCAAAAAAGTAATCCGAGTCTTAGTAGTTAAGAGTGTTGTGTAGAGAGTTTCTTAAGCAGAGAATTTGCAATAGTGTTATGCTAAGAAAATCAGATTCTAAACACATAAATCCTAATTATAGCAATGTTGAAAAATTGCATTGTAAAATATTCAATACACTTGTTTGAAAAAACCAAAAAGATATTAAGAACACATCTCACTAGAAAATGAGGCAATGAATAACATGGCATTAAAAACTTCTGCAATTGTTTTATGGATTACAAACTTGAACATGGGCTTCTACACCCATTCATACAAAGCGACTTCTTAAAGCTTGCCCATGTTCTCTTACAATTAACGTTGTGTTATCAGCGCACTTGAAATAGTCATCTTACATTACATCAAAAAAATCCAAGTTTATTAGGCGAATAACTCACGAGGAGATTCTTGGTTTGTTGGTAATGCTCAAGCATCATTCTGTGTGTTTCGCGTCCAATACCACTTTGCTTATATCCACCAAATGCAGCGTGTGCAGGGTACAAGTGATAACAGTTTGTCCATACGCGACCTGCTTTAATACCACGTCCCATACGATAAGCACGATTCATGTCTCGTGTCCATACACCACTCCCTAAGCCATAAATCGTGTCATTGGCGATTTCTAATGCCTCTTTTTCATCTTTAAAAGTCGTTACAGCAAGCACAGGACCAAAGATTTCTTCTTGGAAAATGCGCATTTTGTTATGCCCCTTTAAAAGTGTAGGCTTGATGTAGCAACCTTTTGCCAAATCCCCACCAAGATTATTTCTTTCACCTCCAATAAGGCATGTTGCACCCTCTTCTTTACCGATTTTAATGTAGTTTAAAATCGTATTCACTTGATTTTCATCAACCTGCGCTCCCATCATTGTGGCAGGATCTAACGGATTGCCTATTTTAATCGCTTCTACTCTTTTAAGCACTTTTGCAATAAATTTATCATAAATGCTTTCTTGAATCAGCGCGCGGCTAGGGCAGGTACAAACTTCTCCTTGATTGAAAGCAAACAACACCAAGCCCTCTACCGCTTTATCAAGAAAATCATCTTCATAATCAAAAATATCTGAGAAGAATATATTAGGTGATTTACCACCAAGCTCTAGTGTGCATGGGATAATATTTTCCGTGGCAAATTGCATGATTTGCCGACCCACACTCGTAGAACCCGTAAAAGCAACTTTGGAGATTTTAGGACTTGTAGCGAGATGCTTACCAATTTTTCCACCACTTCCATTCACGATATTCACAACACCCTCAGGTAGCAAATCCCCAATAATATCAAAAAGCACCAAAATGCTAGCAGGAGTAGCCGATGCAGGTTTCAATACAACACAGTTTCCTGCAGCTAATGCAGGAGCTAACTTCCACGCCGCCATAAGAATAGGAAAATTCCAAGGGATAATCTGCCCCACTACGCCCAAAGGCTCATGAAAATGATAGGCGACTGTGTGTTCGTCAAGCTCGCTAATCCCACCCTCTTGAGCACGGATACACCCTGCAAAATAGCGAAAATGGTCAGCTGAAAGTGGAATATCTGCAGCAGTTGTTTCACGAATAGGCTTGCCATTATCCCAAGTTTCTGCATAAGCAATTTTCTCCAAATTCTCCTCGATTCTATCAGCAATCTTAAGTAAGATTCTCGCACGTTCTGTTACGCTTGTCCTGCCCCAAGCACATTTTGCCTTATGTGCAGCATCAAGAGCATTTTCAATGTCTTTTTCACTTGACAAAGGTACTTCGCACAAAACTTCTCCATTGATGGGACTTTTGTTTTGGGTATATTTGCCATCGACTGGAGCGACCCATTTTCCGCCAATATAATTTTCATAGCGAGACTTAAAAACATTGTTTTTGTCTGTGTATTTACTCATTGTTTTCTCCTGTTTTTGAGGTAATGATGACAACCTAATGCTGTCTTAAGTAGTGTAGCAATTTTTAAAAATAACAAAGCACCATAAGTCATATAATTTAATAACTTTTATTATTTTTTACCTAATGTAACAATTAATAAAAAATATTTTTAAAATATTTTTTATTATTTGTTATAAAAATAAGAATCTGTGATAGCTAGTTTGCGTGTAAAAATAATATTGCTTAATTGCAATCTCTATTGACAAAACACTAATGAGAAATTTAAGACAGGCTAAATAATCTTTGTATAAAAGATAATTGGTCATCACACAGTTTCAAGGCAAAAATATATAACCTGTTTGTGCATTAAGAAAAATATGAAATTGTGCAACTTGAATACCCTGTATGCCATTAATTTCATGAATTGGATTCCCACAAAGAACCCTAGAATAATCACTAAAATAAAAACGAAAAGTGTCCCTTTCTTGACATGTTGATGGGGTAAGCAATCTTAAATTTTGCAGTTTATTGCTTTCACTTAAACGAAAATCAAACAGAGCATTATTTTTACATCGCGCAGGAAGATTGGTATTATTGTAACCACTTAAACACTGTAAGTTAGCGGTACTAAGGGCAACAATATCTCCTGCTAAAGGACGTCTATCAAAGTCTGTTGTCGTTGCAAATCGTGGAGTATCTCGATAGAGCGAAAGGCTATTTTTAGTATAAATGCCGCTTGTATGGAACTGTAACTGCCAATAAAAAGGCTCATATCGTAGCAATAACCGTTTCCTATCCACGCTTCTAAACGAATAAACATCTTCAAAGCCTATATGTCCTAAATAAGAGGTATCGGCAAGAGCTAGCATACGCGCACGTTTAAGTGCATAAAGAGTCGTAAGGTAGGAACGTGTATCATTTTTTGTGATTTGATTAAAAGGCAGCCATGCAAGCAATGATAGAAGTGAAATGCAATATATAGTAAAAATCAGTTCTAACAATTTCATTGCAACAGCCTTACTATATACTCAATTTGATTGCATTAATTGTATTTAATTCATGCTTATAGTGAATTGAAAGTGGGGAATTTAATGCCCTATAAACGACAAAGATATTAGGTTGCAATGCTAAGAGCATAGATTGCACAAAAAAATTTATTGAGTTTAAAGCAATTACTAAATATTATTTATTTGTTGTATGTGAATGCTCTGTATAGGCTTATCTACTTAATATTCACAGACAGAGAATTATCCTATGAAGCTCCACCAATACCATGTGCAAAAGATTGTAACGCAGCCAATTCCTACTACACTAAGTAAGAATCCAAACCGCACCATGTCCCATGCTTTAATCCCTCCTTGTGCAAAAACTATGGCATTTGGGGGCGTGCTAATAGGAATCATAAATGAAAAACTAGCACAAATAGTAACCACAAGCATAAGCAAGATTCTCTCTGTGTCGCTTAAGAAACCAGAGGTTGCTACATTAATAATTGGCAATAAAATTGCAATGAGTGCGGTTGTAGAAAGAAATCCTGTAGCAATAATTGCTCCTATACATGATAGCAAGACAATAAAAATAAAGGGGATATTAGCAAATTGTTGCAAAAAGGATTCAAAAGCACCTCCTAATTGAGATTGTGAAAAAGCCATTGCGATACAGAATCCAGCTCCAAATAAGAAGATGATTTCGTAAGGTATGGATTTAGAATCATCCCAATCTAAGAATCCAATCTTTGGCAAAAACATCATCAATCCAAATGCTAGTAAAATTACATTCTCATTCCACCCTAAGCCATTATAAAATGGACGAATAGGGGAATTAATCAATAAAACTATTAAAAGCAACACAATAAAGCCAAGCAATCTTTTATGCTCTGTGGTAATAGGAATAGATTCAAATGCCGAAAGATTAATCTCGTGATTTTTTGTATTAAGAGATAGAATCTTAATCATGGAATAAAGCATAAGCAAAGTTAGGGGTAGCATCATAAAAATCCAAGTTGTAAAACTAATGCCAGATAACCCTTGAGATTCTAAAAACCCCAAGTAGATAAGATTAGGTGGGCTTCCAATAGGAGTAGTAATGCCGCTAATACTTGCTCCAAAAGCAACGGCTAAGAGAAAACGTGTTTGCAAAAATTTATCCTGTGTAATGGACATAGCCACAGGCAATAACAAGAGTGCTACAGTGGAATTTGAAAGGGCAGTACCCAATACCGTAGAAGCAACGCCTAATGCAGAAATTACGCCTTGTGGATTTTTAGGAAATTTAGAGAGAAAAATCTTAGCAATAACACGATGTAAGCCTATTTTTTCTGTGGCAGCTGCAATCATAAAACCTCCCAGAAAAAGGAAGACAATAGGATTACCGTAATTAGCAGTTGTGCTTTTGGTATCAAGTATACCAAAGCTTGGAAATAAAATGATTGGCAAAAGAGAAACAACGCCCATAGGTAAAGCCTTATTAGTCCATAAGGTTATAAGAAGAGCGATGATTCCAATAAGTATAGAGATTTTAAGAGAGGCATGTAAATAATAAAATGCAAATAGCCACGCAATAACACTAACTGCAACTGCTGTGCTTAAGCCCATACAAATTTTTGTCCATTTTTGTGTATTTTGCTCACCTGAATCTTGTGTCCCCTCTTGTTCTGTGCATGTATTTGGGGATTGTCCCATTTCTGAGATTTTTATTTGCGAGTCTGTAACTGTTTGATTTTGCTGCATTTAAAAACTCCATTCATCATTCAACTTGGAATTGATGTCTCAAAACTTTATCTCAAATCACAATTGAAAAATAAGCATGAATTATACTAAGAAAAGATAAAAATATAAAGATTGCAAATAAGAACTTCTCAACAAAAAATTAAATGTTAATCCCAGATTGTTAAGATAAAAACAAATAAACCATAATTTTTTAATGTTAAATTAAGGCTAATTTG
>NZ_NXLP01000013.1:0-38143 GCF_003364125.1 Helicobacter sp. MIT 14-3879 | reverse complement strand
AAGAGTTTGGTTTAAAACAAAGAGAAATAATACAAGATAAATTTAATAAAGATTCTATTATGAAATTATGGGAGGAATTATTTTATAATGAATAGTGTTATGAAGTGTTATGATAGGAGGAATTATGAGAGAAAATATTATTAGGAGAAAATGCTTTGATAGATGATAATAAAGTGAAGCTTTATATTATAGTTCCAATTTATAATGTTGAAAAATACCTAAAAGAATGTTTAGATTCTATACAAAATCAAACTTATAAAAACTTTAGTGCAATTTTAATAAATGATGGAAGCACAGATTCTTCTAAAAGCATTGCAGAAGAATATACAAAAAAAGATAATAGATTTTATTTGATAAATCAAGAAAATAGTGGTATTGGTTATGCTAGAAATAAGGGGTTATATCTAGTAAAAGAAATGATAAATAAAGAAAATGATAGTGATTCAAAGTCTTATATAATGTTTGTAGATTCTGATGATTATTTAGAAAATTTTGTATTAGAATATATTTCAAATATAATCTTAAAGTATGATAACTTAGATTGCGTGATACAAAACTATTATTATCATTTAATAAATAACAAAAAAAAGAAATCTAATCGTTTTTTTAACTCACAACATGATAATTTATATGATTCTAATGTAGATTTTTTAAAAGAGAATGTGCATCTTAATTCTGTATGGATCAATGCATATAACGCAAATTTTTATTTTCTAATGAATTAGTTTTTACACCAAATATCATTTATGAAGATGTTTTATTTTCTACGTATGCTTTTAGTCTATTAAATAAATTTTATATTTCTTCTATTCCTTTATATAATTATATAAGTGACAGAGAAAATTCTACTATGAATTCAAGAAATAAAAATATCATAAAATCTACTTATAGCTATTTTATCATAGCAAAAAGTTTTTATGAATATAGCTTTAATTCAAGTAAGCAGTTATTAAAAGATTATTTTTTATTTTGGTCAATATTTTATTTAAAAGAGACACTAAGATGCATTCAAATCACGGGTTATAAGAAAGAGCTTGGATTTAGTAAGAGCGATTTGGCTAGATTCTACTCTCTTTTAAAAGGAAAGTATAAGTTTTGCTTTCACTTTCCTAGAATCTATGGGTTTCCAAAAAAAGTTAGAATATTTTTTAGCTCTAAATTTAAAAAAATCTTAAAAATATCCTAAAAACTATTTAGCTCTAAATTTTATAGATATAGAATTAACACAATGACGAACATTCTTTTCTGTAAAGTTTTCTCCCTCAAATATATGTCCTAAATGTCCTCCGCATTTTGCACATATTATTTCAGTTCTTCTACCATCTATATCAGGCTGTCTTTTTACTGCACCTTGTATTTCATCATCAAAGCTAGGCCAACCACAAAGTGATTTAAACTTATCGCTAGATTTATAAAGTGGTTCATCACATTGTTTGCAAACATAAATTCCATCTTCATAAAAATCATTATATTCTCCGCTAAATGGAGCTTCTGTCCCTTTATCTATAATTACATATTTTTCTTCATCGCTTAATTTATTCAAAATTTACTCCTTATAATTATGGTAGAATTTTACTAAATCAAATCATTAAAGACTAACTTATGAAAAAAATTCTATTTATTTTTGGCACTAGACCAGAAGCAATAAAAATGATACCACTAATTTTAGAATTTAGGCAAGAAAAGTCTATTCAAACTAAAGTTTGTGTAACTGCACAACACAGAAGTATGCTAGATTCTGTATTAGAGCTTTTCAATGTAGTCCCTGATTTTGACTTAAACATTATGCAAGAATCTCAAGATTTATTTAGTATTAGCTCAAATATATTATCAAATCTTAAATCAGTATTAGAAGAGTGTAAGCCTCACTATATATTTGTTCACGGAGATACTAGCACTACGCTTATGGGTGCCCTTAGTGGATTTTACCTAAAAATTAAAGTATGTCATATAGAAGCGGGGCTTAGGAGTAATGATAAATATAATCCATTTCCAGAGGAGGTAAATAGGGTGCTTACAACAAAGCTTGCCACTTACCACTTTGCCCCTACAAAGTTAGCAAAGAAAAACTTACTAAAAGATGGTGTAAAAAAGGATTATATTAAAGTCGTTGGAAATAGTGTGATAGATTGTCTAAAACTAATGCAAAGCAGGATTGATAAAAAATTAGAATCTAATATTATTTCAAAGCTTAATTTACCTCTAAATAAAAAGTTTATATTAGTAACTGCACATAGGAGAGAGAGTTTTGGAGAGGATATTAAAAATATAGCCTATGCTTTAAAAGAGATTGCAAATAACCTAAAAGATATTATGATTATTTATCCATTGCATCTTAATCCAAATATTAAACAACCAATGCAAAATATATTAGGAGATATAAAAAACATATATTTAATTAATCCTCTTAGCTATGAATGCTTTGTTTATCTTATGGGAAAATGCTATTTAATACTAACTGATAGTGGTGGGATTCAAGAGGAGGCTAGTGCAATTAGAAAACCAACTTTGATTTTAAGAAATACAACAGAGCGAAAAGAAGCACTAGAGTGCAAAACATTGAAACTAGTGGGAACAAATAAGGATATAATAGTAAAAGAGACTATAAAATTATTTAAAAATAAAAAGCTCTATAAACAAATGTCAAATCCTAAAAATTCACTTCCATATGGTGATGGCAATACTAGTAAAAAGATATTAAAATTTATTAAGAAGATATGAGATTTTTAATATTAATAGCTGATATTTTCTATTTTATTAAAGGCTTATTTCTAAACTTTAAGAATCATAAATTAGGATTTAAAAAAGATATGGAATTTTTAAATTCTATTAAAGAGTTTAACATAAGAACTAAAGAAGATGATTTAGAATTTTTTTTAAATCACATTAAAAGTGTAAATAAAAATTCTATTTTACTTATAGAGATGAATACCTTTCATACAGAAACTTTAGAAGCTTTAATTGATTATTTTACATTGCTTAATTTTAGTGTTGATGTTTTGATTAGAAGAGAAATCATTGATTTTAAAGCTTTTAAGTTAGATTTAAAGAATATGATTTATGCTCTTAACTCTAAAGATATTGCTAAATATAAGATAGTATTTTTTAATACGATGATTTTAGAGTTAAATACTTATCACTCAATTCATTCATTTTTAAATATAAATACCAAAGTAGGTGGAATATATCATACAATAAGTGATATAAAAAAATTTAGAGATTATAAGAATAATTACTTTGCTTTGCGTAATATTAAATATAAAAATATCTCTCTTAAAGGATTAAATTTATCATCAAATTATAATTTTAATAGAAATATAAACAATAATATTATTACTTTTATCTCCATAGGATTCCCTATCTATCATAGAGGTTTTAAAGAGAAGTTAAAATCTATTATTAAATATTTAAAAAAAAGTAATATTTCAAATATTAGATTTATTTTAGTAGGAAAGGAGGCTTATAGTATAAAAGGTTTAGAAAACATGCAAATTAAAGTTTTTTTAAATAATGAAGCTTTATGTGAAAATAATTTAGATTCTATATCTTTATACATCTATCAAAACCCAAGTAAGAAATTACTTCATTCCTTAATTCTTCAATCTCATTATGTTTTAGGACTTTATGATAGATTTGCACATAGGCACTATTTAAACACTTCAACCAGCGGACAAAGACAAATTTCTCTAGGCTATAATGTGCCATTGATTATTAATGAACCTTTTGCTAGTAATTTTAATTTTACTTCCAAAGAAGCTTGTATCTTTAAAGGTAATAAAGATATATTAAAAGCTATTAAATTAGTAAATTCAGAACAATATTTAAAGCTAAAGAAAAATTTATATAGTCTCTTTTTAAAACTAAGAGAAGAGTCTAAAAATAATTTAGAAGAATTTTTAAAGGAAGTAAAATGAAGCATTTTTGTTTTTTCTGTATTACTCATTATGCTGATTATGATAATTTTAAGGTTATGATTAATAGCTTTAAAAAACATAATATTCAAAATATCTCATTTATTATAGCATTGCAAGATAATAGAAAATATAATAATGAAAGTATAGATGATTATGAGTTTAAGAAAATTTTGGATAAGTTTAAAAAATTTGAGGATAAAAATATTTCTATTATTTTAGATAGTGATTTCGCTTCTTCTAATTTGATTAAAAATAAAATATTAAAAGACTTTAGCATAGGTTATATTAACCAAGAGATTGCAAAACTATGTTTTTTTGAAAGTAATATAGCAGAGCATTATCTTTGTATTGATAGTGATAGCATTTTTATTAGAGATTTTAAAAAAGAAGATTTTTTCTATGATGATTCTACTCCATATATTTGTTTAGTGCAAGATAAGGATTTACATTCAAAACCGTATTATAAAGATTTTGCAAAAGCAAGGATAAATAATATAAAAAAGATTTTTGACTTTTTAGAGCTTAAGGATAAGAGACTTCGCACTTGTCATAATACTCAAATTATCTCATCTATTGTTATGAAAGATTTTAAAATAAAAGTTATGCAAAATAAGAATCTTTCATATTCCGATTTGCTTAAAATTTCTCCATTTGAATTTACTTGGTATAGTGCTTATTTTCAAAAATGTGGAATTATAAATGAAGTTTCAATTGAGCCATTTTTTAAAATGTATCATACAAAAGTAGAATACCTCTTTGATAAGATTTCAAATCAGAGTTTAGAAAATTTAAAAGATAATTATATTGGAGTAATTTTAAATTCTAATTGGTGGGGGGGAGTAGAACATAAAAAAGCATTTAAAAATAGGACAATTTTAGATAGAATCCTATTTTTTATAATAAAAAAATCTGATAGTTTTTTATAAAAGGATTCTTTTTGAGACAAGTCATTAAAAAGCTTTATAAAAATAATAGAATCTTTCATATTTTAGTAAATAAAATCTATAATTTTTACTTAACATCAAGATTAAATCCATATATTAGAGGGCATAAAGTCAAACATTTAAATAAAGAGATGGATTTTTTTTTAAATAAGATTTTAAAAAATGAAAACTTTTCTTTAGCTAGGAATGCCGATGGTGAAAGAGCTATAATGCTTGGCATTAGTGTAGAATCTCAAGAGAAAAAATGGACTTCTCCAAGCTTTATTTCAAAGTTAGGAAAAGACATATTAGATTCTCTTAATGTGGTTGATAAAAGATTTTATTATGCTATATCTTGTCCTTGCTGTGATAAGGAAGCTTATTTTTGGTATGCAAGTAGGATAGAAAACAATAATAAAACTTTTGCAAATATTTGGATTAATGCTAATTTTGTACATTTTAAAAAGAAGTTTGAGAAGATTAAAAGAGATTGTGTATTAATCGCTAATTATCGTGCTAGAGGTGCAAAAATTGGTAAATTAAATATTATAAAACATTATGAAATAGATGATGATTGTATTTCATTTTGGGATAATAAAGCCAATCAAATGTTAGAATCTATAAAGAAAGATTTTAGAGATTCTAAAGATTTACTTTTTGTTGTAAGTGCAGGACCTATGAGTAGCCCTATAATAAAATCTCTTTTTTTAGCTAATCCAAATAATACTTATGTTGATTTTGGTTCTAGCATTGATAGTTATTATTTAGATGTTCAAACTCGACCATATCAAGATAAATATTCACTTTTTGGCTCAAGAAATTGTTATATGTATATGGACTTTAACCCAAGTGTTAGTGTTGTTTTAACACTATATAAAAGAGGTGATTTATTAGCAAAACAGGTAGATTCTATCTTAAGACAATCATTAAAACCAAAAGAATTGATATTATTTATTGATAGCATTAGCAGTGGTAAAGAATTTATAGAGCAAGTTTTGCCAAAAGAATTAGAAAATAAATTCAGCCAAATTATTCGCCCAAAGTATAATGTTGGTGTTTGGGGTCGATTTGCTGGAGGGCTTTTAGCAAAGAGTGATTATATTTGTTTTTTTGATGATGATACAATTCCTGCTCATAGATGGCTTGAAAATTGTTTTACAGAAAGCTTGATGCGTGAGGGTTTGTATGGTGGTATTGGTATTTTATCAAATGATTTAAATAAATATCCTTTTGATTTAGCTCATAGAACTATTGGGTGGAATAACAATCCTCCATTTGCTATAAACAATAAAAAAACAATTCAAGTTGATTTTGTAGGACATAGTTGGTTTTTAAAAAAAGATTATTTAGGTGCTATGTGGATTAATTCAAACGAGTTTTATGCGCTTCATAATGTAGCAGAGGACGCTTATTTGTCATTTGCATTAAAAAAATATTGCAATATTGATACCTTTGTTCCACCACATAAAAATATTGATTTTTTTAGTTCAGTTAGTGGTTTAGAGTATGGCAAAGATGAAGAATCTATTTCAAGAAATAATGATAATTTAATCAAAATGAATAAAGCCCTAAGATTACTTAAACAAAAAGGAATGAATGAGGTTAGCTTTAATCTTAAATGGTTTATATTATCACTATCAAATAGGGCATTAAAGGCTGTAGTTAAAGATAAAATCAAACTTCAAAAAATTAAGAATATAGTTAAGAAAAGCTAAGGTTTTTTATTTAGCAATTTATTATTAAATAATGGATTAATATTTAAATTAAATTTATTTTTTACATTAATATTGCTATGGCAGCTTATACAGGTGTTTAGGGCTTGATGCTCTTTTATTTGAACTAAATTTATTTTTTCAATATTATGACAACTAAAACAATCTTGCCCACAGGAATTACGCATTTGAGCTTTTGATAGTTTCTCATCTGTATGACATATCTTACAATCAAGCATAATTTTATGGTTAGAATCTTTATAATCAATATTAAAATGGCAAGATGTACAATCACCACTACAAGCAAACATAATGCTATCTAAAAGCAACAAAATAATTAGTTTTTTCATAAATCAAAATCCATAAACTTTAGATTTAACATAACGCTTTGTATATTTTTTGTTATATTAGTTTTTTTTATTGTGTGAAATGGATGTAATCCAACCCTATAACCTATTTCTATACCTATACCTTTGATAATATCAATAAAAAGGCTTATAGTAGCATTTGCTCCGTGTAAATTTTGTTGAACTCCATTTTCAAAGTGGTTTAATAATCCATATCCAAATGATATATTTGGGATTATCCTACCATCAAGAAATCTTCCTCCTAGCTTTAAATTAAGATTAATAGCATAAAATCCACCAGCACTACCATCAAGAGATAGTGCTAAAAGTAGCATATTGTCTATAAAACTCCAACCCCTATCAATGGCAAAAAATATTCCGTGTTTTACTTTTTCATTATTTTTTAAAAGTAGTTGATAGCCTACAACAAAAGATGCAAATGTATCATCTACGATTGGTGCAGGTGTAAAAAAATCACTTACAGATGTGTTTTGTGGAAGAATTGAATCTTCATTATTAATTGCGTCATTATTTATTTGTATGGAATCTTTAACTTGCGTTGTGGTATTGTTATCTGTTGTAGTGGGTAATTCTTCTGCATTTATACAAATAAATAAAGATATAAATAAAAAAAATTTATACATAAAAATCCTAATTTTTGTTTTGATTAATTAATCTCATTATAGTATTTTGTATAAGTTTTTTGCATGTCATATCTCAATTTTTCATACCAATCTCTATTAGTGAAATCTGGTATAAAAGCATCCATACAAATAGCCTTAGCCTTATTTGAGCGAATTTCAAGCTTTGATGTATCAAATAAATTTCTTGTATTCACTAAGACTATTGGTTGAATTTTTAGATTATATTTTTCAATTAATATTTTTGCACCATTTTTAAATGGCAATAAATTCTCTCCCCCTTTGCTTCTAGTGCCTTCAGGAAAAATTGCTAATATTCTTCCCTCATTAAGCTTTTTTTTAGCCTCTTTTAGTAAATAAATCAGAGACTTTTTATCATCTCTATCAATTAATATCATTTTTGGAGCTTTTAGTGCATGTCCATATAAAAAAATATCACCCAATTCTTTTTTTGCTACCCAACAAATATCCCAAGGATAGTAAGCTTCAAGATATGCTATATCCATCATTCCTTGATGATTTAAAACTAATATTTTTGCATCTTTATCAAATTCTCCAATTCTTTCTATTTTAATCCCATTAATAAAGAAAAATATTTTACTAGTTTTTCTAAATGGTCTATTAATAGGTCGAAAAATGTATATACTAAGTATAATTAAAGGAAGTATGATACCTGTGCTAATAGTTGCCCATAAGCCTCGTAATTTACTTAACACTGTTTTTTTCCACCCAACCTGTTTTATTTTCATTTCCAATTATTGATACTTTATAATAATCTCCATATTTACTTACTATTTGCACTTCTGTATTATTAGAAGTTTTAGCAATAATTGTTGAATTTGATGTGGGTAGTATTCTAATATAACTATTTGAAGTTAAGATCCCACTCCATTTGCTGTTAATAGAAATTATCAAATAAAATATTAAAAAAATTGCAATTATTAATAAAAATAGCCTTATTTTAAAAGGAATTTTTCTAATAAAAAACACAATTAATACTATAAAAATAAAGGCTAATATGACTATATTTTTAAAAATTAATACTTTATTTATTGGCTTTATTTCTTGGTTAATATTAATTTGTTTTTTATTTACTACATTTTTAACTTTGCTAAGTTTATAAGTTTGGGCTTGTAAATCAAAATATTCAAATTCAAGATAAGCTTCATCATTTGGCAAAATTATGTAATAGATTCCACTGGAATTATCAATATTAAAATTTGAGCTCTCAAAACCCTGCTTTGCTTTTGGCAGTGCATTAAACCTAAAATCTTCTAAATTTGAATATTCTGCATACATATCTAATATAATAATATTATTTTTTTCATTATATGGTTTAACACTATAATTTTTTATATCAAATCTTTTTGCTACAACACCGGCATATTTTTGGTGGTTTGTATATAGATTTATTGCTTTATAGCTTATAACCTCACTAATAGCAATATCTTTAAAATTATCATTTTCTACTATTACTTCAAGTCTTGGTATTGCAAAACTACCAGATTTAATTTTAAAATAAAATGTATTTTCAAATGTTCCATCTTCTAATTCATTCCAATTTGAATTTTGATTTTTAATCTCAACACCTTTTTCTTCTAAAAAGCTTATTGAACGCACTAAAGCATTATCTAATACTATTATGTTATATTTTATTGCTATAATTTCTCCTATATAGTTTAATTCATTTGGAATAGCATCTTTTAATATTTCCTGTTTTATATATACTAATTTTGGCTGGCTTTCATCTTTTGGTTGATTTTCATCAGCATATGCAAATATTACTATTAACAATATCACTATAAACTTTATTTTTAACATTATGAATACTTTATATTAATACTATTATTCTCACATATACTTTTTATCATAGCAAGACCATCTTTGCTTACTAACATATCTTCGATAGCTCTTTCAGGGTGAGGCATCATACCAAATATATTTTTATCTTTATTACAAATTCCGGCTATCTTATCCATTGAACCATTTATATCAGTTGTATATTTTAGAAGTATTTGATTATTCTCTTTTAAACTCTCAAGTTCATCTTTATTAATATAATAGTTCCCATCAGCATGTGCTATTGGAATGTTTATTTTTTGATTTATATAATAATTTTTTAATAATTTATTATTATTTGAGATTACTTTTAATTCAGCCATTTTCGAATGAAATAAAATATTTTTATTTCTTATTAATGCACCAGGAAGCATTTGTGCTTCACATAATATTTGAAATCCATTACAAATTCCAAATACAAAGCCACCATTGTAAGCATATTCTTTTACAGCTTTCATGATAGGAGAAAGCTTTGCAATAGCCCCACTTCTTAAATAATCACCATAGCTAAAACCACCAGGAATTATGACTAATGATGTATTTAAAGGCAAAGTTTCTTCTTTATGCCAAATTATTGCACATTCTATATTTAATAATCTACAAGCATATTCTATATCAAATTCGCAGTTTGTTCCTAGAAATCTAAGTATTGCTATCAAGGTTCTAACTCTATTTTATAATTTTCAATAACTACATTTGCAAGGAGATTTTTGGCCATTTCTTCTGCCTTTTGTAAGGCTATATTTTTATCATTTGTATTTATGTCTAATTTTATAATTTTGCTTATCCCTAAGCTATTAATACAATCAAATCCTATGGATTCTAATGCGTGAAAAATAGTTTTTGCCTGTGGGTCTAAAATTCCATCCTTAAGATAAATTTCTATATTAACTCTCATAATCTCAACCTCGATTATTTTATTCTATTTAATACTTCTTTATAGGCATCACTTACATTTCCTAAGCTTTGTCTAAATATATCTTTATCCATTTTTTTATTTGTATCTTTATCCCAAAGCCTACAACTATCTGGACTAATTTCATCTGATAGTATAATTTCATTGTTTTCATCTCTGCCAAATTCAATTTTAAAATCAACTAATTTAAGATTTTTTTCCATAAAAAAACTAATTAAAATATCATTTATTTTTCTTGCATAATCTTTTATATAATTTATATCTTTATCATTATCTACTATATTTATAATTTTACAATGTTCATCATTTAAAATAGGGTCATTAAGGAGATCATTTTTATAATAAAACTCTACTAGAGGAAATTTTAATTTTTCTCCATCTTTTATACCTAGTCTTTTTGTAAGTGAACCTGTGGCAATATTTCTAACTACTACTTCAAGAGGTATAATTTTAACTTTCTTACATAGCATATTATAGCAATCTAGCATTTCAACAAAGTGTGTTTTTATATTGTTTTTTTCTAAAAGCTTAAATAGTATTGAGCTAATTTGGCAATTAAGGCTACCTTTGCCTGCTTCAGAACCTTTTTTATGTGCATTAAATGCAGTTAAATCATCTTTAAATTCAGCAATTACTCTATTTGCATCATTTGTTGTATATAGCTTTTTACCTTTTCCTTCATATAGTAAAGTTAATTTTTCCATTTATAACTTCTCCTCTAGTTTTTAGCTATATTTATTTTATTATCTTTTATATTTGCAACTGTTAGAATCTTTAGTGCATCAATAGCACTTTTTAATTGTATATCATTGTAAATATCCTCATTTGTTATAATATCTTTTTTTGATGGTGGGTTAGGAGTATTTGTATTTTCTTTACTATCCCCTATTTTACTTAACTCGTTTTGTAAATGTTGTTTAAGCTCAGATTCTTTAAGGCTAAAGCCATTTTCGTCTTTTGGAACAAAACCCGGATGAACAACAATATCTGGTTTAATTCCCACTGCTTGTATAGTTCTGCCACTTGGGAGATAGTATCTTGCAGT
Organism: Helicobacter sp. MIT 14-3879; assembly: GCF_003364125.1. NCBI lineage: Bacteria > Pseudomonadati > Campylobacterota > Epsilonproteobacteria > Campylobacterales > Helicobacteraceae > Helicobacter > Helicobacter sp. MIT 14-3879. The sequence goes on along the minus strand of NZ_NXLP01000013.1, from coordinate 26,806 downwards.
AGTAAGACGTAGAGCATCACTATTTTCATTATTATCTAAAGGTAATACAATTTGAACACTTCCTTTTCCAAAAGTATTTTCACCAATAATTATTGCTCTTTTGTGGTCTTGCAAACTTCCAGCTACTATCTCACTAGCACTTGCACTGCCACCATTTACTATTATTACTAAAGGAATTTTATCAAATGGAGCTTTCCCATTTGCATTAAATTCTTCATTACTATTTTTTACTTTTCCTCTTTGTGATACTATCACTCCATTTTTTATAAATAAATTTGCTAATCCAACTGCTTGATCCAGCAATCCCCCCGGATTATTTCTTAAATCTATTATTATTCCATTTGGATTATTAGACTTTACTATAGATTCCACATTTTTTGTTACTTTTTCATCAAATGTATTTATCCTTAAATATAAATAATTTGTATTTTCTATCTTTTTTGCATATGTTGATATTATATCAATAGTATCTCTTTGTATATTAAACACTAAAGGTTTTAACTCATTTTTTCTAATTATCGTTAGTTTTACACTTGTTTTTCTTTTACCACGCATAAGATTTACTGCATCATCAATAGTCATATTAAGAGTGCTTTGGTCATTTATTTTTAAAATAATATCACCAGATTTTAATCCAGCTTTATCACCCGGAGAACCTTCAATAGGAGAGATTATTGTTAATGCACCATCTTTTAATGATATTTGTATGCCAATACCATCAAATTTACCACTTGTTTGAACCTTTAAATCCTGATAATCTTTTGGTGTAAGATATGCAGAATGTGCATCAAGGTTAGTAAGCAATCCACTTATTGCTTTATCTACTATTTCATTTATACTTATATCATCTACATAGTAGTTTTCAATTGCAGAAATAACCTTTCTTATTTTGCTATATCCATCTAGGCGAGATTGATTTAAATTATCTTTTGCAAATAGATTACTGAATAAAATTACACTTAAAATAAAGGTAGTGAAGAATCCAGCTAATAGGAATTTATAATATTTCATTTTATACCTAAACTAAATAATTTTTATGATATTTTCAATGCGGTGATTTTATAAAAATAAAGTTTAAAATTTATTAAAATATCTTTAAACTTTAAGATATATTTTATATTTATCTCTTGGTATGCACTCTGCGATAATATTGGATTCTATGCCACTATCATTTAATATATTATTTAAAATTTTGGCATTTTTATAATCTAATGCAATTAATAATCCTCCTGAAGTTTGTGCATCATAAAATATGATATCATCTTTTATATTTCCATAAACATTAGCTTCTAATGCCTTTTTATTACTATAACTTCCACCAGGAACTATCCCTAGAGATACAAATTCTTTTACTCTATCAAAAATTTTTACTTCATTTATATATAAATTAATTGAAATATTTTTATTAATCATTTCACTTAAATGTCCTATTAAACCAAATCCTGTAACATCAGTGCAAGCAGTAATGTTAAACTTATTTGCTTCATTTTTTGCATATAAGTTAAGCATTTGCATAGATTTTATAAAATCTAAATTTTTATTCCATTCTAGTTTATCACATTTTAGGGCACTAGATAAAATTCCACTTCCTAGAGGCTTTGTTAAGATTATAGAATCTCCAATTTTTGCAGTATTATTTTTCCAAAAGATTCCATTATTTATTACACCAGTAACGCTTAAACCAAATTTTTGTTCTTTATCAACAATACTATGCCCACCAATCAATGCACAATGACATTCTATTAGTTTAGATAATGCCCCTTGTAAAATTTCATTTGCTTCATTTTGATTTAAATGCTCTTTATCCCACATTAAAATGCTCATTGCAGTAATTGCATTAGAGCCTTTTGCGAATATATCACTTAGCGAGTTTGCTGCAGCAATTTGTCCAAATATATATAAGTCATCTACAATAGGTGTGATAAAGTCTAGGCTTTGGACAATAATATTATTGTCATCAAGCTTATAAATTCCACAATCATCATTATCTTTAAAATCTACAATAAGATTTTTATAACTTGGTTGAGATAAATTGCTAGTTATTTGTTTTAGGTCTTCCAGACCTATTTTAGCAGCTCAACCAGCACAACTAATATATTTTGTTATTCTAATCACTTTTGTTTTCTCTTTTATAGTCATTTAAAAATTCTTCAAGATTAAATTTTCTCCTATGGTTTTGTGTAAAAATATGTATCATAATATCTCCTAAATCAGCAATAACCCAATCTCCATTTTCTTCATCAGTGCTATAAAATACTTCACCTCTAGGCTTTAGTTCTGTCTTTAGAGTATCTAGGAGAGCAAAGCTATGCTTATCTGCTAGACTTGTTGTAATTATTACATATTGTGTTATATAGTTAGTATTACTTAGATTAAATAGTGCTAAATCTTGTGCTTTCTTGGAATCTAATAAATTCATTATAAAATCTAATCTATCTTTCAATTTCTACCTTTAATGTAATGTGTAATTTATTTCATCTTTCATTTTTTTAATAAGGCTTGATTTTATATTAAAATTCATAAAATAATCATTAATATGCTCTCTTATAAAACTTGAACTGATGTTTTCTTTGATATTTATCGTTAAATAATTTTTTGGAATTGAGATATTATTTCTTGTTACAATAATAAATTCAACTTCTTTTTTTAAATCATTAATCCTATGCCATTTATGTAAAGTTTTTAAATTATCAGCACCAATTATAAAATATATCTTACTTGGGTTATATAGTTTTTTAAAATGCAATACAGAATCTATACTATAACTTGATTTAATAATTTCAAAATCTGAAATTAAAATCTTTTTTAAATCTTTTGTTTTATATTTTATTAACTCAAATCTAACCTTAGCAGAAAATAGATTTTTACTTTTAAATGGATTTAAAAAATTTGGCAAAATTATTAATAAATCAATATAATCTAGTTTTATAGATTCTTTAATGATTTCTAAATGTCCATTATGAAGTGGGTCAAATGATCCACCAAAAATTGCTATATTCATATTTGAATTTTTTGTGTTAAAAACATATACATAATAACTCCTCCACATACACTAATAATTGGAATCTTAATGCTTAAATGTAATAATACTATAAAGCCTATGCTAATAATTTCTTTTAATCCATAATACGGTGAGTTAAAGTTACTAGATTTTAGGCAATATACAACTAACATTGCAATAATAACATTTGGCAATATATTTGAAATATAATTTATAAATGGAGGTATTCTTTTTGGCATAATAAAATAAACTAAGAATCTAGTTATAAAGTTTGCAATAGCAATTACTAAGATAATTAGAAGTATATTTATATCCATTAAAATATACTTTGTAGTTTATTTCTAAGTAAGGCTAACAATGTTATGCTGGTTATTATTGAGATTAATAAAAAATATTTTTCTCCTATTAAAAATAACCAAAAAATAGCACTAGTAACACCAATCAAAGCAGGTATATAGCTTTTTATACCCTTATTTGAAAGGCTTTTTAGTTGGTCTATAAAAATTACAATAAAAATAGCACTCATTATAAATTCCAATCCTTCTGTATTAAAATTTAATAAATCTCCTATTAAAGCTCCAAAAACACAACCAATAATCCAATAAATATAATTCAATAATCCAATAAAAAATATAAACAATTCTTTATTTGATTTAGAATCTGGCTTTTTTGTTTTGATAATAGCAAAAGTTTCATCTGTTAGCCAAAATATATTTAAAAATCTTTTCCAATCCATTTTGCGATAACTATCAAGCATAATTAATGTATAAAATGCTTGTCTTGAGTTTAATATAAGAGTTATAAAAAATATATTTATTAATCCAAAGCTACTGCAAAAAAAACTAATAGCTAGAAATTGCATAACACCAGAATACACAAATACACTCATAATTAAGGCATAAATTACACTAAACCCACTAGTTTTAAGTAAGATTCCAAAGCAAGCTCCCATTGAAACATAACCAAACAATATTTCAATATCTTTTTTAAAAGCATCTTTTAAAGTATAAATAATCATTTGCTAAATCTTTTTCTTAATATTAAATAAGAAGCTAGAGAATATAATGTTCCAAGTAAAAATAGATGTAAAAATTCTCCCCATATTTTACTAAAATCAGCACTAAATTGATTTATTTTTAAAAATCCATTAATACTTGCTGTAATAGGAATAAAATCCATAAAAAATTTAATCCAGTATGGTATATTTTCATTTGGCCAAATTACTCCTAGTGCAAATAATAAAGGCATACTCATAACAAGAACAATTTGAGGAGGATATTCTCTCCTATTAAAGATAAACCCAATAAAAATTCCAAATGAACTAGCAGATACAATAAAGACAACTCCAAAACAAATTAACTCCAATTTACCAGCAAATGTAGTTAAATTATAAAAATCATAAATAAATCCAAAATAAAATAAAAATAAAGGAAAATAAATAATAATAAATGCACTAATTCTAGAAAATATTAACCAAAAAGGATTTACGCTACTAAAGTATTCTCTTTTACCTTGATTGTATTGCTGAACTTGCATTCCACATAAAATACCACAGGAAATAAGTATAGTTTGATGTAATATAAAAATTAAAATTACTGCTAGAATATAGTTTAAATATCCTACACTAGGATTATATAGCGGGATAAATTCTATTTTTAATAATTCTTTTTCTTGTTTTATCGTTTGGCTATTAAATAATCTTTTTTTATTTTCAAAGTCTAGTGCATTTGCAGCATTGTTAAGTCCTTCTAAAATATTACTATAAATTAAAAAATAAGAATTATTAGCCATATAATATAATTTTGGTATGGAGGAATTAATAGCATTTTTTTCAAAATCTTTTGGAATATATAAGATTCCATATATCTTATTTTGTTCAATTAGTTGTTTTGCCTCTTGCATAGAAGTATTTGCTATGATTTGTATTTTGGAAGAAGCATTTGCATTAAATATTAATTGCCTACTAAAAGAGCTTACATCATCATCTACTACTGCTATTTTTTGTTTTAATAAAATATCATTCAAATATGGACTTGGATAGAAAAAGGCATATATAATATTACCTGCTATAATAACAGTCATAATTGAAAAGCTAGTTAAAATAACGCTTAATTCTTTTTTAACTAAGTCAAATAAATTAATAATTATGTTAAATATATTTTTCATAATAATGCTACTTTTTTCTTATATAGCAAGATTCCTAGTATTCCAAACAAAAGGAAAATTAAATTATAAGCTATTAATTCTAAGCTATAAGCAATATCTACTCCATAATTTGCTTGTTGTATATAAACCTCTAAATATTTTGTAATAGGAAGAATCTTACCCCAAAAACTAGCAAATGCTTCCATATTATTAATAGGATATGTTATTCCAACAAACGCAAGGCTAGGTGCTGCATATACTGCCGCTACACTTATTGATCTAGTATGTGAGCGAATTATTGAATATAAAAATATACCTATGCTATTATAGGCTAATATTGTAATTAAAGCATTTATTGCTAAAACTGCTAAGTTTCCACTATGTATGTAAGATAACTTATAAAAACTAATGATTATAATAATCCACCATACAAAGAAAATAATTGTATTAATTGTAATTTTTATAAATAAATGTCTATAAATATATATTATTTCATTTTGTCTGTTCTTAATAAAACCAACATCTCTTTCATCATAAGCAATTATTCCAATCATACATAAAATTATAAAAAGCTGCCATAAGCAAGGGATTAGTGCAGGAAGTATAAATTGCGAAAAATTGCTATTTTTATTGTATAGGGCTATTATATTTGGCATTACTTCTATGCTTTTTGTTAAGGCTAAATTTGTATTTTTAGAATCTATTATATTTTTTTGAAATTTTAATTTAATATTTTGATTACTTAATATTTGTGTTAATGCACTTTGTATATTTTTCCCTATGAATACTAGTTGTGCATTATAATAAATTGAAATATTAGTAGTTATATTTAATTTAGCATTTTTTTCTAAATCTTTTGGTATAGCAACTAGAGCATATATTTCTTTTGAACTTAAATCATCTTTTGCTTTATTCATACTAGAATAATATTTATGTATTTTTAGTGTAGGAGAAGAATTTATATCAAATACAATATCTCTTGATATTTTACTATTATCTAAGTTTAAGATTCCAATAGGTAGTCCTCTAACTATACCTATACTTAGAGTATTATAAATAAACAATCCGACAAAAAGTGGCATTATAAAATACATAAATAATAAAAATTTATCTTTTGATAAGTTTTTTAATTCTATTTTTATTATTTCAAGCATTATTATATTTATTTGATTAACACACTCATACCAACTCTAATATCTGGTAGTTTTGTTAGAATATCAGCCTCTATTTCATAAGATTTCATATCATAACTATTTTTTTTATTTGCTGCTTTCCAAGTAGCAAATTCACCCATAGGAGATATATATTTGACTTTAAATTTCACATTTTTATCTATTGACGGGATAAAGGCTTCAAATTCAGTATTTAATTTAAAATCTTTTAATTTATCCTCTGTTATGCTAAATCTTAGATATGAATTATTAATATCTAATACTAATACCACAGGAAAACCACTGGGCGAAAGCTCGTTTTTATGTATTAATACATTACTAACCTCTCCATCTATTGGAGAAAATGCTTGAGTGTCTTTTGCATAAGATTCAACTTCACTTAGCATACCTTTTGCTGCTAATTCTTTTTGTTTAACGGCTTCTTTTGTTTCTTTTGTAGCTCCATCTAATGCTAGCTTGTATTGTTGATATGCTGTATTTTCATTAAATTTTGCATTTTTAAAATTGGTTTCTGCTTCATCTCTTTTTTGTAAGCTAACAACACCACTATTATAAAGATTCTGAACCCTATTGTATGTTTTCTCTGCTAATTCTGCCATAGTTTTAGCAGTCATATAAAGCTCTTTTGCTGAAGTAATAGTTTCTGTTCTAGCTCCTTTATCAGTCTCTACTCTTAGAGCTTTTGCACCCTCATAATTTGCCTTTGCTTGTGCAATTTTAGCCTCTAATTCCGGGCTATTTATTGTATAGGCTAAATCACCAGCTTTTATTAAATCACCTTTTTTAACAAATATATCATCAATTCTTCCAGCAACTTTTGAACTTATACTATATTGTGTTGCTTCAATTTGCCCTTGTATAAAGTCTTCTTTTGGAAGATGTGCTATATAAAAACTAATGGAAAGCCAAGTTAATATTGCTATCATTATTGCTGATATGCTAATAATTTTAAAAATTTTCATTTCTCTAATCCTAATTCATAAAATCAATAAAATTTTCTATATTATTGCTTATTGCATATAGTTTTGATAGAGCTATTATATATCTATATTGACTATTTTTAGATTCAATTTTTGCAAATGATAATTGATTTCTAGCATCATTTACTTGAGAGCTATTAACCATACCATTCATAAAAGCTTCTTCTTGTAATTTCAAGTTTTCTTGTGCTAACTCTATTGTTGAATCTAGCTCATAAAAAGAATGTTTTGCTGATAAAACCTCTTTATATGTGCTCTCAATTAATAATAAAATATCTTTTTGTGCTTGTTTATGTAAATAATCTACTTCATTTTGTGCAATTTTACTTGCTTGATATTTAAAGATTCTACCGCTAGGGCTAAGGATAGACAATTTTGCACCTATGCCTACATACCAACTTGGTATAGTTTTATTTAATAATGTTTTGTTATCTTTTATTACATAGCCCCCATAAAAGCCTATATTTGGCATAAAAGAGGCTAGTTCAATATTGCTTAATTCTTTTGTCTGTTCTTTTTTAATTTCAATACTCTTTATTGCTGGATAAGATGATAATGCTTGTTGTTGATAGGTCTGCAAAGGCTCTAAGTTTTTTTGACTAATTTTTAGCTCTGAAGTTAGATTAAGGTTTAAAATATTCCCATTTTCATCTAAAGATACATTTTTAGATATATTTTCATCTTGTATTATTGTTTTAAATCCTAATAGTGCAATATCAGCAGCATCTTTTGCCTGATTTGCTTTAGTTTTAGCTTTGTCGTATTCCACTTTTGCACTTAATCTCTCTAATTTTGCAATTTGTCCATTTTCCTCTAGCTTGATTGCATTCTCTAAATGTAATTTTGTTCCATTTTCTATATCTTTTAACGTTTTATAAACTTCTATACTTAATTTTAATCCATAATAAGATTTTATTAATTTTTCAAATAAATTTATTTTATTTAATTGTGCCACAAAATTAGCATCATCAATATTTAGTTTTGCTAGATTTATTGCAGATAGCCTTTTACCGCCTGTATATATTGGATACATAATGCTTATTATCCCAAACGCAAAGTGATTATTATTAAATTCAAGATTTAATGGAGGAATATTTATTGATGATATTGGAACATTAGGAATACTAACTTCAGGAATATCTATATTTAAATTTTTCTTTTCTATGTATGTATAATTTCCAATAATATCAATAGATGGTGCAAATAGCATATATGAAGCATCTTTTAGTTTGTGCATTTTTTCTATATTGCTATATGAGGCTTTTAGGCTATCATTGTTTAATAAAATCTTATTAAAAGATTCTTTTATATTTAAATCTTGTGCTAATATAAAACTAGAGAGTGTTATTAAAGACAAGAAATATTTTTTCATATTTATTCTTTATTGTAAAATACAATATCTATTCCAGATTTTACTACATCACTAAAATTTGCCTCTAAAAAATATATATTATCAATATTTTTTAATTCTTCTACAATTCCTCTTGCAGTTATTCCGTGATGACAATATAAAATTATATTTTTATCTTTATTTTCTTTTGCTATATATTCTATTCTTTGTGGAGATTCTATATTTATTGAGTTTTTAATATGGTCTATTAAAAAATATCCTTTGCTTCTGACATCAATTATTATGAAATCATTTATTTTTTCTTTAAATTCTTTTAAATTAACTGCTTTATTCATTTTTGTTAAACCTTAAATTTTGTAAGTAATATTTTTATATTCTAAATAATAAATATTTAAAAATATATAAAATATATAAAATTACAAATTTTTAAAAATACATATCAAAATTTTAAAAATTATGTTAATATTACAACTTTATTTTGATTTTTAAGGAGCTTATATTTCATTATGGTTAAGCTAAAAAATATAGATAAAATTTATCCAAATGGTTTTAGTGCATTAAAAAACATAAACCTAGATGTTAGTAATGGAGATATATATGGAATTATTGGCTTTAGTGGTGCTGGAAAAAGTACATTAATTCGTATTATTAATCTTTTAGAATCTCCAACAAATGGTGAAGTTATAGTAAATGGTAAAGATTTAAGCAAATTAAATAATAAAGAGTTAAGATTGCAAAGACAAAAAATAGGAATGATTTTTCAACATTTTAATTTATTAAGTTCAAGGAATGTATTTGGTAATGTTTCATTTGCACTAGAGATAGCAAAATGGGGAAAAGATAAAATAAAAACTAGAGTAGAGGAGCTTTTAGAGTTAGTTGGTCTTAGTGATAAGGCTAATTATTACCCAAGTCAGCTTTCAGGGGGGCAAAAGCAAAGAGTGGCAATTGCTAGGGCTTTAGCAAATCAGCCACATTTATTATTGTGTGATGAAGCTACAAGTGCTTTAGATACAAAAACTACAAAGTCAATTTTACATCTTATAAAAGATATTCAAAAAAAATTAAATCTTAGTGTTATTTTAATTACACATCAAATTGATGTTGTAAAAGAAGTTTGCAATAAAATGTGTGTAATAAGCAATGGAGAAATAGTAGAAAGTGGTAATGTAGAAGATGTTTTTTTAAATCCACAACAAGAGGTTACAAAAGAGTTAATTTCATTTATGCCTCCTACTAGAGATGACAATATAGTTGATTATTTAAAAGATAAGAGTAATGTTTATAAAATAATTTTTACAGGACCAAATGCCTATAATCCTTTAGTTAGTCAAATGGTCAAAAAATTTAATGTAGATGTAAATATTTTAAGTGGGAGCATTGATGAAATTATTGATAAAGAAGTAGGGCATTTAGTGATAAAAATATTAGGGGATCCTTTTATTATACAAGATTGCTTAAACTGGCTCATAGCACAGGGCGTAACAATACAAACTATAATTTTAAAGGATAAATAATGCTAGAAGGTTTAATTGAATTTATAAATATTATAATCAATCCACAAACTCCATTTAGTGAGATACTTAACTCTATTTTTAAACATTTGTTAGAAACCTTGTATATGGTTGGATTTTCTTGTTCTATTGCTGTTATTTTTGGGCTTCCTCTTGGAATCTTTCTTTGTATTACAAAAAGGCAGAATCTAACACCATCTCCAATATTAAATTTAATCTTAGGTGGAATAGTAAATATTATTCGCTCTTTTCCATTTATTATTTTAATAATTGTGCTTCTTCCGCTCTCAAGATTAATAATTGGCACTAGTATTGGTAGTTCTGCTGCAATAATACCTCTTAGTATTGCAGCTATTCCATTTATTGCTAGGCTTTTTGAGAGTGCTTTTGATGAAGTGGATAAAGGTTTAATTGAGGCAACAAAAAGTATGGGTGCTTCAAAATTTACTATAATAAAAATGATGATTGCAGAATCTATGCCTTCGTTGGTAAATGCTATTATAATTACAATTATAGGTGTTATTGGGTATTCTGCTATGGCAGGTGCGGTTGGGGCAGGGGGTATTGGGGATTTAGCAATGAGGATAGGGTATTATTCATATCGTGCAGATATTTTGATTTATTGCGTAATTGCAATTATATTATTAGTGCAAATTATTCAAACCATTGGTGATTTGATAGTTAAGTATTTAAGAAAACATAAATGATATTTATAAACAAGGAATACAAAATGAAGAAAATATTTTTTTATTTGTTTATTAGCTTTGTTTTATTATATGCAAAGCAGGATAAGCTAGTTGATTTAAAGGTTGGTGCTACTCCAGTTCCAGCAGCTGAAATTTTGGAGTTTGCAAAGCCACTTTTAGCAAAAGAGGGAATTAATCTAATTGTTCAAAGCTTTACAGATTATGTTACACCAGATGTAGCCTTAAATGAAGGTTCAAGTGATGCAAATATGTATCAACATAAACCGTTTTTAGAAAAAATGAATAAAGATAGAGGTATGAATCTTGTTGCTTTAAAACCTATTTATATTGTTCCTTTAGGATTTTATTCTAAAAAGTTTAAAACTTTAGATTCTATAAAAGATGGTTCTACAATAGCTCTTCCAAATGACCCTACTAATTATTCTAGAGCATTAATTTTACTTCACGATAATGGGCTTATTAAGTTAAAGGATTCTACTAATTTAAATGCAACAGAATTTGATATAGTTGATAATCCTAAAAAATTTAAGTTTCATCCTGTTGATGCAGCAATGTTACCTAAGATATTAGATGGTGTTGATAGTGCTGTTATTAATGCAAATTATGCTCTTCAAGCTGGTATGAGTATAAAAGAAGCATTTTTTTATGAGAATAATAAAAGTATATTTGTAAATATTCTTGCCACAAAAAAAGGTAATGAAAAAAATATAAATATTTTAAAATTACAAGAGATTTTATTAGGTAAAGAAGTAAGAGATTTTATATTAAAAAAATATAATGGCGAAATTGTGCCTATTTCAAAATAAAGGATAAAAAATGATAAAAAATATAACAAGTCTATTAATTATATTAGCATTTGTATTTATTGGATGTGGTGAAAATAATTCAGATAATCAAACAAAATTAGAGGTATTAAAGGTTGGTGCTTCTCCAACCCCACATGCAAAGATTCTATCAAACATTAAAGATGATTTGAAAAAAGAAGGAATTGATTTGCAAATTATTGAGTTTAGTGAGTATGTTACACCAAATATTGAGTTAAATGACGGCTTGCTTGATGCAAACTTCTATCAACATAAACCTTATTTAGATAAGATGATAGAAGAAAAGAATTTAAAACTAACACCTATTGCAAAGGTTCATATAGAACCATTAGGGTTTTATTCTAAAAAAATTAAAAATATTAAAGATTTAAAAGATGGCTCTACAATAGCTATCCCAAATGATCCTAGCAATGCTGGCAGAGCATTAATTTTATTACATAATAATGGGCTTATTAAACTAAAAGATCCTACCAATCTTTACTCAACAGAGCTTGATATAATAGATAATCCAAAAAAATTATCTATCAAACCTTTAGATTCAGCTATGTTGCCAAGAATTATTGATGATTTAGATGGTGCTATTATTAATGGTAATTTTGCTCTTCAAGCAAACTTTAGTGCAAAAGATGCTTTGATTATTGAAGATGAAAAATCACCTTATGCAAATATTTTAGTAGTAAGAGAAGTTGATATTAATAATCCAAAAGTATTAAAGCTTAAAGAAGCCCTAAATAGTGAAAAAACAAGAAAATTTTTAGAAGATACTTTTAAAGGTGAGCTTGTTCCAGCATTTTGATTTTTTAACCCTTATAGGGTTAAAAAATTTTACTTTAAAATATATTTAATATTTTTTATTTTATATTTTAAAGTAAAAATAATATTTAAGGAGTAAGTTTTGGATAGTAATTTTTTTTCAAACTTTCTAGTTTTTTCTAAATATCAAACATTAATTGGGATAATTATTTTATTAACTTGTTTTTATATATTAAAAAAATGTAAAGATAAAGGATTATCTTTTTCTATCCGAATGATTATTGGTTTAGTTATTGGCATTGTTTTTGGTGTTATTTTACAATATATTTCAAGCAAATTAGATTCTCAAACTATTTCGATAAAAGAGCTAAAAATTTGGCTTGGATTTGTAGGAAGCATTTTTATAGGGTTTATTAAAATGCTTGTTATACCTATTATTTTTATTTCTATTATTAAAGTTTTACTTGATATTGATAGGAAAATAAAAATTTTATCTTTATTAAAATATTCTATGTTTTGGATACTATTTAGTGTAGCAATTGCTGCTTTAATTGGTGTATCTTTAGCATATATATTTGATCTAGGATTAAATTCACAAAGCTTTGTAGGAGAGAAACAAATTAGAGAAGTATATGATATTTCTAATATTATTCTTGGATTAATACCAAGCAATATAATTGATGCAATGATTAAAAACAATATTGTTGCTATTGTTATTTTTGCTTTTTTCATTGGATTTGGTGGAGTTACATTGAGTAAAGTAGAATTTTTGAGTGATGAATATAAAACTTTTGAAAAATTAATTAATGCACTTCATTATATAGTTATGTCAATTACAAAGTTTGTTATATCTTTTATGCCTTATGCAATTGTTGCAATGATGGCTGAAGTTTTGCTCTCAAATGGTTTTAGTGCAATATGGTCTGCTATTAGTTTTATTTTATTAATTTATATTGCTATGATTCTTATGCTTATAGTAAATTTAATTTTAGTTTCATCAGTAGGGCTTAATCCATTTACTTTTTTAAAAAAATCATTTAGTGTATGGCTTTTTGCATTTAGCTCTCGTTCATCTGTTGCCACATTGCCTTTTACCATAGAAACTTTACAAAATAAATTAGGAGTTAGTGGAAGTGTTGCAAATTTTGTAGCCTCCATTGGAACTACTATTGGACTTCAAGGTTGTGCTGGATATTTTCCTGCCATGGTTGCTATTTTTATTGCATATAATATTGGGTATCAAATAGATTTAAGTTTTATTATAACCATAGTAATGATTGCTATCATTGGCTCACTTGGTATTGCAGGAATACCCGGTAGTGCTACTATTGCAGCGTCTATTATGCTAACAGGGTTAGGTTTTAGTGAATATTTTACTTTGCTTAGTATAGTTTTAGCAATAGACCCAATTATTGATATGGCAAGGACATTCAGCAATGTATCTGGTGCTATGATGGCTTCAGTTTGCACAGATAAGGGGTTAAAAACGCTAAATATTGATAAATACAATACTTAAGAATCTCGAAATTAGCGGATATTAAAACTTTTTCTGTGTATTTGCGAAAGAGAGTGAATTTTAATTAATTCAATATGTTCTTTTGTCCCATAACCTTTATTTTTAGCTAATTTGTATTGAGGATATATTTTATCTAGCTCATCACTCTCTTTATCTTTTAGACTTTTTGCAATAATACTAGCAAGTGATATTTGCTTAATTAAGTTATCTCCTTTTACTAAACATTCTATACCATTAACCTTAAAGTTAGTGTTTCCATCAAATATATATTTATTAGCAAAAAGATTTGATTTGATTTTTATTAGAGCATTTCGCATACATTTACTAATTCCATTTAAATCTATTTTATTTGCATTAAAGCTAACTACAAAATGTTTAATTTCTAATTTCATTGCAATATTATAAATGTTATCTCTTTTTATTCTTGTTAATTTTTTACTATCAGTAAGATTTTCTATTTTATCTAAAATTAAATCTTCACATACAACACCACATACAAATAAACTTCCAGCAAGGCAACCCCTGCCAGCTTCATCTATACCGCATATCATTTTATTCCTTATATATTTTTAAATAGTTTATCAAAATATAAATTTAACTTTTGTTATAATTTCTTTCTTAAAATATTCTTTTATTCTTTAAAAAGCGGAGTATAGCGCAGCCTGATTAGCGCACACCCTTGGGGTGGGTGAGGTCGTGGGTTTGAATCCCGCTACTCCGACCATTCAATTCTAGTTATTATCACACTCTATTTAAACATAATTAATTTAATATGTTGCATAAAAGTTATATTTTATAATTTCTTAAATAATAATTTTTATTATTTGATAAAAATTAAAAAAATAATTATATAATACTCATCTATTCTAAAATAATTAAGGAGTAAAAATGAAAAACTTAAAAATAACAAATGCTGTTGGAGCACCTGTCAGTAATAATCAAAATTCACAGACAATGGGTCCAAAGGGTCCTATGTTATTGCAAAATGTTTGGTTTTTGGAAAAATTAGCACATTTTGATAGAGAAAGAATCCCAGAAAGAGTAGTTCATGCTAAAGGTAGTGCTGCTTATGGTAAGCTTACTATAACTCATGATATTAGTAAGTATTCAAAAGCAAAGGTATTTAAAGTTGGTAAAGAAACACCTTGTCTTTTAAGGTTTTCAACCGTTGCAGGTGAAAGAGGTGCAGCAGATGCTGAAAGAGATGTTAGAGGATTTGCTCTTAAATTCTACACAGAAGAAGGAAATTGGGATTTGGTAGGAAATAATACACCTGTATTTTTTGTTAGAGATCCTTTAAAATTCCCAGATTTTATACACACACAAAAAAGAGACCCTAAAACAAACTTAAGAAGTGCTATTGCAGCTTGGGATTTTTGGAGTTTGCACCCAGAATCACTACATCAAGTTACAATTTTGATGAGTGATAGAGGATTGCCTAAAAATTATCGTCAAATGCACGGATTTGGAAGCCATACTTATAGCCTTATTAATGCAAATAATGAAAGATTTTGGGTTAAATTTCATTTTAAATCAATGCAGGGTATAGAAAATTATACAGATGAAGAAGCGGCAAAAGTAGTTGGAAGTGATAGAGAATCTGCACAAAGAGATTTATTTGAAAATATAGAAAAAGGCAATTTTCCAAAATGGAGATTTTGTATTCAAATAATGCCAGAAGCCGAAGCTAAGACTTGTGGATTTCATCCATTTGATTTAACTAAAATTTGGAGTCATAAAAAATATCCATTAATTGAAGTTGGCATCTTAGAGTTAAATAAAAATCCAGAAAATTATTTTGCAGAAGTAGAGCAAGCAGCATTTAACCCAGCTAATGTAGTTCCCGGAATTGGATTTAGTCCAGATAGAATGCTACAAGGAAGATTATTTAGCTATGGCGATACTCAAAGATATAGATTAGGTGTTAATCATACTCAACTTCCTGTAAATGCTCCAAAATGTGCATATCATAATACAAGTAGAGATGGATTTATGCAAAATGGCAATTATGGGGGGATATTAAATTATCAGCCAAGTTCACTTGATGGTTATGAAGAAGAAAGTGGTATAGAGGAGCCAGCATTTGATATTTCTCATATTCAAGATGAAGCAACTATTGCAGCACATTTTAATTTTAGAGATTATGATGATGACTACTATACACAAGCAGGAGATTTATATAGGCTTATGAGTGATGAGCAAAAAGAGGTTTTATGTCAAAATATAAAAAGAGCAATGGAAGGAGTTCCTGTAAATATCAAGAAAAAGCAAATAGAACACTTTAAAAAAGCTGATTTAGCATATGGAAAAAGAGTAGAAGAATTAGTTTTATCATAATTTTTTTTAAGAATCTTTAAGAGATTCTTAAATAAGTTATATTTAATTACATTTAGTAATTGATAAAATTTAAGAATAATTAAACTATAATCCTAAAATCTTAAAAATTAAGGTTTGAAATGGATGATTTTCCTTTTATAGACTTAAAAGCTCAATATGAAACCTATAAAGAAGAAATTGATTTAGCAATTAGAGAGGTAATAGAGAGCACTTCTTTTATTGGCGGTAAAAAATTAATTGAATTTGAAAGAAATCTTGCAAATTATGTAGGAGTAAAAGAAGCTGTGGGTTGTTCAAGTGGAACTTCTGCTTTACTTTTAGCATTAATGGCATTAGGGATAAAAGAGGATGATGAAGTGATTGTTCCATCATTTACATTTATTGCTACCGCTGAAATGGTTAGTTTATTAAAAGCTAGACCTGTATTTGCTGATATAAATTTATTTGATTATAACATTGATATTAATAGTATTGAATGTTTAGTTAATGATAAAACTAAAGCAATTATTGCTGTTAGTATGTTTGGTCAAATGCCTGATTTAGAGACTTTAAGTAAATTTTGTAATGATAAAAATATAGCATTAATTGAGGATGGGGCACAGAGTTTTGGAGCTAATCAAAATGGTAAAAAATCTTGTTCAATTGCACAAATATCTTGCACTAGTTTTTTCCCTTCCAAACCATTAGGAGCTTATGGTGATGCTGGGGCAGTTTTTAGTGATGATGAAAATATTGCAAATTTAGTTAGGACATATCTTAATCACGGACAAATAGAGCGATACAAGCATAAGTTAATAGGTTTTAATGGAAGGCTTGATACAATACAAGCAGCAATTTTAAATGTAAAATTAAAGTATCTTAATAAAGAGATTGAAAAAAGATGTCAAATTGCAGATTTTTATAATAAGAATTTAAAAAATGTTATTTTGCCACAACTTAAGGAAGGTTTTACAAGTGTTTATGCACAATACTCAATAAGAGTAAAAAATAGAGATGATGTTATTAGGGTATTAGATTCTAAAGGGATTCCAAGTGCAATACACTATCCTTTAGGGTTACACTTACAAGAAGCATTTTTAGATTATAATACAATCTCACTTCCAAACACTGAATTATTAAGCAAAGAAATATTATCACTTCCTATGAGTGCATTTTTAAAGCAAAGCCATCAAGAAATAGTAATTGAAACAATAAATAATATTGCAAGAATTTAGCCATTGAATAATATAGCATTAAATATCGGCATAGCTGGTATAGGCAAAATGGGACAAAATCACTTAAGAGAGCTTGAAAAAAATAATTTATTTAATATAGTTGGACTTTATGATTTACATAAAAAAGAGAATATAAATTATCCTTTTTTTAATAATATTAATGAATTTTTAAATTTAAATTTAGATGTAGTTATTATTGCCACACCTACAATATCTCACTTAAATGTAGCAAAAAAGATTTTACAAAAAATAAGAGTAGTGCTAATTGAAAAGCCTTTAGCTATGAATTTAAAAGAAATGCTAGAGATTAAAGCTTTATCAAAAAAATATGGAAGTTTAGTTGGAGTTGGTTTTAGTGAGAGATTTAACCCAAGTATATTAGAGCTTAAAAATATTTTAAAGAAGAAAGAGATTATTAGTATAAATATAAATAGATATTCTCCATATCCATCTAGGATTAGTGATGTTGGCATTATACAGGATTTAAGCGTCCATGATATCGACTTAATTTCATTTTTGAGTAATAGGTGTATTACAAATTCATTTTTAATTAAAAGAAATATTTATGATAAACAAAGAGAAGATGAAGTAATGATAACATGTGAGTTAGAAAATATTATTGCAAATATTCATCAAAGTTGGAATGTAAAAGATAGGTATAGAAATATTGTTGTTATATGTAAAGATTGTGTTTTTGAAGCAGATTTGATAAACTTTACTTTAAAACAAAATGGAAATTCTATTTTACTTAATCAAACAAGTCCTTTAAATAATGAACACAATGCTTTATATTCTCTAGCAAAAGATTCTAGATTTGGTAATATGGCAGATATAAATTGTGCAATAAATGTTGAAAAAATAATATGTAAATATCATTAAGGAGATAAAATGCAAAATCAAATAAATGGGGGGGGGGAATCACTTCCAAGACCCCGTAAGCTTCTAAATTCAAAATTTACAACTAACACAGGGAATAATACACTAAAAAATAAACTTTCTTTAATATTAAAAGATTCAAATATAAGAAATCTTGATTTTCTAGTTGGTTTCTTATCAATAAGTGGTTTTAACAATTTAAGCACTATTATAAAAGATTTTTCTTTATATAAAATAAGAATATTAGTAGGAATGGAAATAGATGATATTCTTAGTATTTTAGCTTCAAAGAATCTAGACCCAAAATATAATATTGATTATTTTAAAGAGAAATTTATAGATTCTCTTTCAAATATAATAAATGATGATTATAGAAAAGATATTCAAGATTCTATTGAAGTTTTTTTAAGAGAGTTAAAAGAAAGTAGGATTAGTCTAAGGGCAGTAAGAGAAAAAAATGTTCATGCTAAATTTTACATTCTCTCACAAAATCCAAATTTCGATTATTCAAGCAATTCTTATCGTTATAATGGCTCACTTATAGTTGGAAGCTCTAATTTAAGCGATAATGGTTGGGAGAGAAACTTTGAAGTAAATATTGAAAATAATAATAGTGATGATATAGAAACTGCACTAGCACATTTTGAAGAGCTTTGGGAAAAATCAATAGAAATAACCCCTAAAGAAATATTAAAAAGCATAGAAAATACATATCTTAGAAATACAGAATTAAAAGATTTATATTATAAGCTTTTATTTGAGTATTTTGGAGAGGATTATTTTAAAAACTATGGGATACAATCATATTTTCCATCAAATTATAAACCTCTGGAATATCAAATACAAGCAATAAATCAAGGTATTAAAAAGCTAAAAAAATATAATGGTTTTTTTCTATCAGATGTTGTTGGATTAGGTAAAACATTAATTTCTTCTATAATTGCAAGCTATCTTCAAAAAAATGATAAATTACAAGGAAAGATATTAATAACTTGTCCTCCAGCTTTAAAAGAAAATTGGGAAGATCACTTTAAAAAAATACTAGATTTAGGAACTTCAAAATTTACAATTCAAACTCACGATAGCCTTAATAAGATTGATGATGTAGAAGAATATGAAATGATTATTGTAGATGAAGCACATCGTTTTAGAACTAATACAACAAAGAAATATAAATCACTTCAAAAAATAACTAAAGCTAATTCTAAATATATAAAAAAAGTAATTTTAATTTCTGCCACACCACAAAATAATATTCCAAAAGATATTGAAAATCAAGTTTATCTATTTTGCGATAAAAACAGCTCCATAGAAGGGGTAGCAAATCTATCAAAACTATTTGCCACAATTAATAAGGAATATAAACAAATTTCAGGCGATGATAATAGACTAGAATCTATATCTAATCAACTAAAAGACAAAATATTAAAACATATTATGATTAGAAGAACAAGGGCTGATGTTAAAGAGCTTTTTTCTAAAGATTTAGAAATGCAAAATATTAAATTTCCAAAAATAAACAAACCACAAACATCTAGCTATGAATTAGATAAAACAACTTATGCTCTAGCTAAGGAAACTCTCAATCTTCTTGATAATCAAAAAAGCAAGTTAGGAGAATATGGTTATTACAGATACCTTGTATTCCCAAATCTTACACAAGAAGGTAAGCAAAAATTTATGCAATCATATAAGAAAAATAAAAATAATGCAGAATTCTACGATCAAACAGCAGATAGATTAAAAGGCTTGATGAAAGCCTTACTTTTTAAAAGATTTGAATCAAGCATAGAGGCATTTAAAAAAACATTAAATATGCAGTTAAAATCAATAGAGACTTTTATAAAAATGTTTGATAGAGAAGAAATCTATATTCCTAAAAATAATTTTAATGATTTAAGTGGTTTTTATGATGCAATAGATTCTGAAAATGATGATACTATTGAAGAGTTTATATCTGCCAAAGATGGTAAATTTATAACCATTCATTCTAGTGATTTTATAAATGAATATAAAGATTATTTAAAAAGTGATTTAGAAGTTTTAAAAGAGCTTATTAAAAAGTGGAAAGATGTAAAATATGATTCTAAACTAGAGGCTTTAAAAGAGTTTTTATCACAAAATCAAAATAAAAAAATAATCATTTTCACAGAAGCCAAAACAACAGCATTATATTTAGAATCTAATCTTATAGATTATAAGGCACTACAAGTAAATGCAGAAAATAGAAAGAGACTAGCTAGTGTGGTTAAAGAAAATTTTGATGCCTCTTTGTCTAAGCACGAGCAAAAAAATAATTATGATGTTTTAATCTCCACAGATACTCTAGCAGAGGGTGTAAATCTACATCGCTCAAACATAGTTATAAATTACGATAGCCCTTGGAATGCAACTAAACTTATGCAAAGAATAGGCAGAATTAATCGTATTGGAACAAGTTTTAAAGAAATATTTATTCATAACTTTAAGCCTAGTGTTTTAGGAGAATCAATCTTAAATCTTAATAAAGCTATTTCTAAAAAGCTTCAAAGCTTTCATCATACTTTGGGTGAAGATTCTGCAATATATCAAGATGATGAGATAGTTCAAAGTCAAAAATTATTTGAAATAGAGAATGAAAAAAGCTCACAAACAGAATTTGAAAAAGATTTTAAAGAATTTTTAGAAAATAAAGAGTATGTTAAGAGGATTAAAAATCTCCCCCCTAAAATAAGAAGTTTTGCAATTACACAAGAAGATAGCACTTATGTTTATGTTAAACAATTTAAAAATACACAACAAGAATATAACGACTTTTTTTATCTAATTAAACATAATGAACAAAATATTATTGATAATATAGAAGAATCTAGCTTTGAGGCAATGGCTAAAGCCCTTAAAGAGCTAATAAATAAAGGTTTATATTATCCAAATGAATGGCAAAAAAGTCTGCATTATTCTTATATAGATGAGGTTTTAAAATACCACAAAGAAAGTTTTAAAATTAAAAAAGAGCCTATTAAATTATCAAATGAAGATTTTAAAGCAAAATCAAAAATTAAAAATGAGCTAGATTCTAAGCTTAGTCAAAATGAAAAAGATAGTTTAATAAATTGTTTAGAAAATGGCACATACTCTGCTCTTGGTAAAGAAATAATAAAAGCAAAGACAAGAGAGGATTATGAAAATATACTAAATTCATATAAAGCCTCCACTCCTAAAGAAGAAACTTATTCTTCACTATTAGAACCACAATTAGAACTTAGCTTAACTACATTTAAAAAGGATTAACTATGCAAGTAATTCAAGAATTCACAACCAACTCTTATGATTATGATCGTTTTGTAAATTTTGTAATTAAATGTTTTGGAGAAAATATAGGAATAAAGCAAAAAAATCCTATTTCATATAAAGATAAAATAATACTATCCTACACTCAAATATGCGAACATATAAAATTAGAATCAAGCAAGAAATTAGGAGTTTTTTCAATCAATACTGATAGCTTAGGAGCAAAAATCGCACTTCATAATGAATTAAAAGAATTTATAAAAACCCATAATATAGAGTTTATCCTAGCTTGTTTTTATAATACAAAAGAAGAGCAAAATTTTAGATTAAGCCTAATTAGCACAGACTATGATTTTAAAGTTAATAAAGTCATATATAATAATTTTAAAAGACAAAGCTTTGTATTAGGAAAAGAAGCTAAAGTAAAAACAGCACAAACCCAACTTACAAATCTAATCGATGCTAAAACTACACAAAACTTACAAGATGCTTTTGCACTAGAGCCAATAACAAAGGAGTTTTACAAAGAGTATGAAAGACTCTTTATAGAAATTACAGATAAATTAAATATTATAGGAAATGTATTTACAAATTATAATGGTTTAGATTCAAAAAAAGCAATTAGTGCTTTTGTCAAAAAGCTTTTAGGGAGAATTGTATTTTTATACTTTTTACAAAAAAAGGGTTGGCTAGGTGTGCCTAGAGATAAAGAATATGGAAGTGGAGATAAAAACTTTCTATATACTATTTTTGAAAAATCCAAAAAAGAAAATAAAAATTTCTATGAAAACTATCTTTGTAAATTATTTTTTGAGACATTAAATACAAAAAGAGAGGATGACTACTCTAATACCTTTGAATGTAAGATTCCCTTTTTAAATGGAGGGCTTTTTGAGAAAAATGAAATAGAAAGTGACTTTAGAATATCCCAGATTCTTAATAATGTAGTTTTTGAGGAAATTTTTGGATTTTTTAATACCTATAATTTCACAATAGAAGAATCCACTCCAGATGATGTAGAAATATCCATAGACCCAGAAATGCTAGGTAAGATTTTTGAAAATCTAATAGATTATAATAAATCTAGTGGAGCATATTACACAAGGAGGGGGATTGTGCATTTTATGTGTAAAAATTCCCTAGTCCAAACTCTTTTAAACTCATTTCCAAATAATTATGAAGAAATTAATAATTTTGTATTTTTACATCAAACAGATAATGACTTTATTAAAAATAATGCAATAGAAATTCAAAATATTATAAAAAACCTAAAAATACTAGATAATTCAGTTGGTTCAGGTGCATTTCCTATGGGAATGCTACATGAAATATTAGCCTTACTCCAATCACTAGATAAGACAATGTCAGATATAAAAAGAGCAGAGCTTAAAAGAAGCTTAATAGAAAATTCAATTTATGGTGTGGATATTGATGCAGATGCAATAGAAATAGCAAAGCTTCGCTTTTGGCTCTCTATCGCTGTAGAAGAGACCTCTCCAAGACCACTTCCAAACCTAGATTTTAAGCTTATGCAGGGTAATTCACTACTAGAGCGTATTTGTGAAATAGATGTTATTGCTAATAATTCTAAAATCAACGAACAATTAAATCTTTTAAATGAGAGAGATAGTAAATCTTCGCTTTTTAGCAATGCTCAATCTAACAAGCTCCAAGAATTATTTTCAAACTACTATAAAGCAAATTCTCCCTCTCTAAAATCACAAATTAAAGATAAGATTTTATATATTATGGATTCTGCCTTTAAAATGCGTATAACATATATTGATGAGCTTATATTAGGAGAGAGGCTTAGTCTAAAAACTAAGCCCAAAGAAAAAGCTAAGCAAATGAAGAAAATACTAAATTATGAAACTTTTAAAAATGAGCTAGAAACTCTTCATAAAGACTATTTAAACAATAATTTTCATACCAATAAAATTTTCTTATATAAATTCTTCTTTGCCCCTGTATTTAGCAATAATGGCTTTGATATAGTAATAGGAAATCCACCTTATATACGCCAAGAAGATATACAAAATAAAGATATGATAAAGAAAGAATTTGGTTCATTTTATAATGGAAAAGCAGATATATTTACATATTTTTTTAAAAAAGGCATAGATTTACTTAAACCAAATGGCATTTTAAATCTAATCACTTCTAATAAATGGAGCAGAGGAGGGTATGGTGAAAATCTAAGAGAATATTTATTAAAAAATACACAGATTCTAAACTATATTGATTTAAATGGTATCAAGGCTTTTAATGCCACTGTTGATACATCAATCATAACTATTAAAAAACTACTAGAAGAATATAAAACAATAAATTACCTTAATCTAGCAAAGTCTTTAGAGCAAAGCAAATTTAAAGCAGAAGATATACTTGATTCATCTATTAATTTCTTTAATATTTATAAGAATGATATTTTTGCTTTACCTAAAGATTCTCTAGATAAAGAAACTTTTGTTTTCCTTAATGCTAAAGAACTAGCCCTAAAAGAAAAGATTAAGAGCATTGGCACGCCGCTAAAAGATTGGGATATTAATATTTATCGTGGAATCGTAACAGGCTATAATGAAGCCTTTATTATCGACACCAAAAAGAGGGAGGAGATTTTAGAATGCTGTGATGATAGTGAATTAAGCCTAAAGCCCTATCCTTTGAGTGAGTATGATGAGAATTTGAATATTCACAACCCACCCCCTAGCCCCCTCCGCAAGGGAGGGGGGAGAATCTCTTGTCATTCTAAAGGAGGGCAAAGCGAAGAATCTCATAAAGATTCTGCCACCTGTCATTTTGAACCTGCCCTAGCAGGTGAAGAATCTCTTAGAGATTCCTCTCCCTATCTTTTTGAATCTTACTATTTAGATTCTAAGAGATGTTTCGCTTTCCCTAAACAAGACAAAGGAATTCTTCAACAAGACAAAACTTGTCATTCTGAACCTGCTTTAGCAGGTGAAGAATCTCATCTTAAGCAAAGTGAAGAATCTATTCTTACAGATTCTAAAATCAATAAAATAGACTTTGAAAACAATACAATTTTACTTACAGAGAGGCAACGCACCGCTCAAATCATTAAGCCAATTTTGCGAGGACAAGATATAAAAAGATATAGTTATAAATGGGCAGGGTTGTGGATAATAGGAACTTTCCCAGCACTAAAACTTGATATTGAAGATTATCCAGCAGTAAAAAACTATCTTGCAACTTTTGGCAAACGACTTGAACAAAGCGGTGAAAAAGGTTGTAGATCAAAGAATAGTAATAAATGGTTTGAAACACAGGCTAGTATTGCATATTACAAAGATTTTGCCAAACCTAAGATTGTATGGAATCCTGTAAGCGGGGAATACTTCTTTAGCTATATTAAAGAAATGATGTATTTTAATAATTCTTTGTTTATGATAACAAAAAAAGAGAATTTAGACTCCACCTCTTTTGCAGATAGGGAGATTTTAGATTCCCTCTCCCCAAATCCCGCAAGGGGAGGGGCTAAAGGCACTAATCTTTCTAGTATAAATTTTCAACTTTCCCCCTCCCTTGCGGAGGGGGATAAAGGGGGCGGGTCAAAATCCCCAAGCCACCGCTACTTAGTCCCTTATATGAAAGAATTCAGCAGAACACTACGCAAAAGTCCAACACAATCAGAATCTAAACTTTGGCAGGAATTAAGGAATAAAAAATTAGATGTTAGCTTTAGGAGACAATTTGTGATAGATTCTAAATATATTGCTGATTTTGTGTGTTTAGAAAAACGATTAATTATAGAATGTGATGGAGGGCAACATAATGGTAATTTTAAAGATATAGAACGAGATTTTTATTTAGAATCGCAAAATTTTAGAATCTTGCGTTTTTGGAATAATGAAATTATGGAAAATTTAGAAGGTGTGATTTGTAAAATCAAAGAAGTGTTAGAAATTTTAAATACCCACCCCCTAACCCCTCCGCAAGAGAGGGGAGAATCTCTTGTTACCACCCCTGCAAGAGATGAGGGACAAGGAATGAGGATACCCTCTACAAAAGGAGAGGGAACAAATGCTAGCGATGACTTCTTGCTCTATATTTTAGGCTGTATGAATTCTACGCTTTATCGTTGGCTGATTACACAAATCACAAATCTAATTGATGAGGGTAAATACGCCTATGGGGCAAAAGACAAGCTAGAAAAGCTCCCAATTCCAAAGATTAGCAAAAAGCAAGAATTAGAGTTTGTAGATATTGTGCAGCAAATTATAGAAGCTAAAAGAGATGTTTCTGGCTTAAGCCCTCAAGCTGACAATAAGCTTTGTCATTCTGAACCCTCTTTAGAGGGTGAAGAATCTAGCTGCCTTTGTCATACTGAAGCGATAGCTGAAGTATCTGATTCAAAAAGAGATGTTTCGCTAAACGCTAAAGCTGACAAAGCCAACACAAGCGATTTAGAATCTCGCCTACAAGAACTAGAAAAACTTTTAGATTCTAAAGTCTTTGCACTTTATAATTTAAGCAAAGAGGAAGTAGAAATTATAAATAGGGGGGGGTAGAGTATAAAATTGCCTTGCTCCTTATTGCTAGTGTTGATTCAAAATTGCTTGTTTTGGTGGAATTGCTATGTGAAAATTTTGAGCCTCTTTTAAAAGAGGCTTTTAGATTCTGCGAGGGGTTGAAAGTGCCTAGTGTGCAAAATCAAGCAAAGATTTCGTGGCAAAGGGTTACACAAGAGCCTAGCTTCATCATAGAATCTGATTTTTATTTGCTTGATTCTATGGCGTTTTTGACACATTATTCTTTGAGTGAATTACATTATCTTTTAGGCTTTTTGAACTCAAAAGCAATTTTTTATTATTTTAAACATATTGGGCATTTGTATTCTGACAAAGGATTTTTACTCTCAAATCAATATGTAGAGAGATTCCCCATTCCAAAGACTTCTAGTATTAACCCGCAAATCCATAATGACATTATGGATTGTGTAGCAGAAATTTTAAAGCTTAAAAAGCAAGATTCCTTGAGTGATACAAAAGAGCTAGAAAATCATTTAGATTTTTTGATTTATCAAATCTATGATTTAAATGATGAGGAAATTAATTTAATAGAATCTGAATTTGCTAATAGGGGGGGGGTAATTGAGAATATCTATCATTTACTAGAATCTTTTATG
>NZ_NXLP01000074.1:0-5296 GCF_003364125.1 Helicobacter sp. MIT 14-3879 | reverse complement strand
TCATGATTCTTGGCAGTAATTTCAAAACATACTTACTTCTTTGCATAATTTACATTTGTCAAACCAAAGAAATAAGTACAAACAACAATAGACAACCTCTCTGTAAGAATGCAACAGATTCCGTGTGTCAATAAAGGCACAAAGCCGATGGCTAAAGCATACATTTCTGATTAAAGGCAGCAAGAGCAATAAAATCCCTATGTTTTGATTATTGCAGGACCTTGCCTCTATGCCACAATCACGTGGAATTGATTTGCGTAAGTATTGCATATAGAAATGATATAACATTTGTGGATTCCAAAGACGTGAAATGATATTAAATTCTCAAAACAAATTAAGACAATCACTCCAAAAGAGGAGTTCCAAGATATTTTTTGCCCATCACTCAAAATAAGAGGCTCTAGATTCTTATGTTCTTAAATATTTCAACTATTTAAGTTTATAATTAACGCTCTAATATTTCAAACAGGAGTAACAATGTATTTTGATACTTATGAATGCCCTTTCAGTCGTATTATTATGTTGAGCAATGCAAAAAATCTTATTGGTCTATATTTTCAAACACAACAACATTTTGAGAAACTACAAACACAATCTCAACAAAAAGATCTAGAAATTTTCAGACAAACAAAAGCATGGCTAGATTCTTATTTTTCAGGAAAATCGCCCTCTTTTAGCCCTTCTTTAGAACTAGATTCTACGTCTTTTAGGCTACGTGTATGGCAAATACTTCAAAAAATCCCCAAAGGACAGACAACCACCTACAAACAAATTGCCAAAATCATAGCTCAAGAAAGAGGCATAGCAAAAATGTCTGCACAAGCTGTAGGTGGAGCTGTGGGGGCAAATCCTATCTCTATTATTATCCCCTGTCATCGTGTGATTGGTACAAATCAGAGTTTGGTAGGTTATGCAGGTGGCATGGATATAAAAATGAAGCTTTTGGAGTTAGAAGGAATAGATATTTCTTTACTAAAAGCGCATTGAAAGGATTTACTGACAGCAATCAATGCTCTTTCATAAACCCGCCAATAAGCCATCTCTCTCATTATGCCAAACCAATTCTCTTATGTCGTAGTTTTCTAAAAGTGAGACTGTGGCTTTAAGGTGGATTAAACCGACGTACTATATGCACATTCGAGTGCAAGCTTACACAAATCTATCACATTCTCTCTAAGCAAGGCGCATATCATTGTAGATTGATTCTAAATTCTTATCGCCTACATTAAGTTTGTTATGGATAACACAAAGCTCTTTAAGATGATTTTAGTTGAGTTTGATAAAGGTTTAAGTCTTTCTTATCCCTCTGGGTTATAAATATTCTTGACAATCTCATCGCTTAAATATTGCTATCCTCTTTAGTCCCATAACTTTTCTAACATTCAAACGCGGTTTATGCTTTTGGCTTAATCATATTCGCAGGTACAACGAATTTATCGAAATCATCTTCGCTTAAAAAGCCTAATTCAAGGCAAGATTCTTTGAGTGAAATGCCTTTTTTATGTGCATTTTTTGCAACTTTAGCCGCTTTTTCATAACCAATATACGGATTAAGCGCAGTAACAAGCATGAGTGAATTATGAAGATTATAGTCAATCTTTTCTTTATTTGCCTCAATGCCCTGTGCGCAATGAATATTAAATGAGTGCATACCATCGGCTAGTAAATCAAGACTTTGCAAGAAATTATAAATAATCATAGGCTTATAGACATTGAGTTCAAAATTCCCTTGAGATGCTGCAAATCCAATCGCCGCATCATTGCCCATTACTTGTACAGCCACCATAGTCAGCGATTCACATTGTGTCGGATTGACCTTACCCGGCATAATGGAGCTTCCCGGCTCATTTTCTGGAATGAGAATCTCACCCAATCCACATCTAGGACCGCTTGCAAGCCAACGAATATCGTTAGCAATTTTCATGAGATTCGCTGCTAAACCTTTCATTGCACCATGTGTAAAGTTGATAGCATCATGGCTTGTGAGTGCATGGAATTTATTGGGGCTTGAGACAAATTTTGTGCCTGTAAGGTTGCTTAATTCTTCGCTAACTTTTTCACTTAATTGCGGATGCGCATTAAGCCCTGTTCCTACAGCAGTGCCGCCTATTGCTAACTCTCTCAAGGTAGGGAGGCTTGCTAGAATTTGCTCTTTAGAGTGTTGCAGCATAGAAAGGTATCCGCTAAATTCTTGCCCTAAAGTAAGCGGGGTAGCATCTTGTAAATGTGTTCTTCCAATTTTAATGATAGAATCAAACGCTTTGACTTTAGATTCAAAAGTTTTAATCAGCTCATCTAAAGCGGGAATAAGTTTTTTTTCTACCTGCAAAACCGCAACAATGCTCATCGCAGTGGGAAAGGTATCATTGGAGCTTTGACTCATATTAACATGGTCATTTGGATGCACTAATTTCTTGTCTCTAAAGTCTCCTCCCATGATTTCTGTGGCGCGATTAGCTATAACCTCATTCATATTCATATTGCTTTGTGTGCCAGAGCCTGTTTGCCAAATTGCAAGAGGAAAATTATCGTCAAATTTTCCTGCTATGATTTCATCGCATGCCTGTGTGATAGCATTTTTCTTTGCATCATCAAGCTTGCCTAGTTTATTATTAGTAATAGCTAATGCTTTTTTAAGGTTCGCAAAAGAATAAATAAGGACTTTTGGCATTTTTTCAATACCAATCTTAAAATTTTCAAAACTTCTTTGTGTTTGTGCGCCCCAATACTTTTCATTAGGAACTTTTACTTCGCCCATTGTGTCATGTTCAACTCTGTAATCCATGTCTATCCTTTACATTAAAATATATGTAATATTCTAGCACAAAAAGAAGTGGATTTCACTGCTAAATGGATTGCCCTATCTTGAACCTAGAATCTATTACTCAAATATTTAAAAATCTTGAATTCAAGCTATGACCAATCTGAATAGACGCATAGAATCTACTCATGGAGATGTTTTTGGAATGTGATAAAGCTTTTTTAGATGATGTTACTTCTTTGGTAATTTAAGCAACAAAGATAGCTAAGGCAAATTTCTTTAAATCCTTATAAAATGAGATTCTTAAAGGAGCAGTTTTACTCTTTCAGAGAATGGGATTCGATATAATGAGTTTAACATCATTGTGTAGCAATAGAATCTACAATAACTTCATATTTTTCTAAGATAATATCTGGGTTATAAGACATTTTTGCTTTTCTTAACCCTTCAATGCCTAGATCTTCTTCGCGATTAACATACTTGGTATCTGCAAAACAATGCTTGAGCAACTGTTGATTAATCGCTTGATAAGCCCCACGATAGAGAGTATCTGCTTTTTCTATATGAATGACACAAAGTTCTTGAGAAATCACTTCACCAAAGCTAAATGCAATAATTTTAGAATTAAAACGCAACAAGCCGCCCTTAAAATTGAGTGCTTCATAATGCTGCAATGCACTATTAATTCCACGAGATTCATCAATCAAGCTAGAATCTGTATGATTTTGCGCCCATACTTTCCATGTTTGTTGTAATTCTGAGAGATTAGAAGAATCTATCATCTCAAAATTAAAACCCGCATATTCCTCAAAAAAACGGTTGAGATGATTTTTTTTCTTATGGTATTTTCTGCCTGAAAGGTTGATAAGATTGCTTGTGAGATAAATATAATCGCTTCTGTCACGGTTAAGCTTTGGTTTTATATTTTTAAAGACACAATTTAATATATCAACACTTTTCGCTTCAAGCGAATGTAGTTCTAGGGGGAGATTAAGAGAATCAAAATATTGTTTCAGTGCCTTGAGACATGAAAGTTTATCTCCTGCTCCAATAGGAAAAAAAATGAAAGGGTTTTGATTAGGATAAGTTGTCTTAATCACCAAACATTCATGAATAATGGCAAATTCAATTTTTCGCGCAAGTCTCCAGATAAAAAGATTCCCAAAGCTAATATCTGAAATCATAAAAGAATCTTGTCGTAAATATGTGCAAATACTCTGTCTGTCAGAGAGTTCTAATTCTTTAAAGCATATCTCACTGGGCTGCATGAGGTTTGCGAGCATTCTAACCCTTTCTATAGTTTTATTGAGATTCTATCGTATTTGAGTAAAGTTGCAAAAAGCGAATGAAAATACCCCGAATTGTCTTAAAATCACATAATTTTCTTTATAATTCTCCATAATTTAGATTCTAAGGAATGTCAATGATTAGCCTGTTTAACACCACACATTCTTCTTTTACGCAAAACTTTAACAGCATTTTAGCTCGTTCTCAAAGCGATATGCAAACGCTTATCCCCGAAGTTTTAGCAACATTGCAAGATATACAACAACGAGGTATAGATTCTCTCTTAGAGCTGGTAAGAAAATACGATAATTGGAATCCATGCAGCTTGCAGGATTTGAAAATTGATAAAAACAAGGCAGAGGATGCGTATAAAAAGCTTGATTCTAAATTGAAAAAAAGTTTGCAAATAGCATTTGAAAGAATCTATGAATTTCATAGTCTCACAAAACCAAAAGGATTTATTCACTATGATAAATATGATAATCTTTTAGGGATACAGGTCTTTCCTGTCGCTCGTGCAGGAATTTATATCCCCGGGGGCAAGGCATGTTATCCAAGTTCATTGCTTATGAATGCCATTCCAGCAAAAGTCGCGGGGGTGCAAGAAATCATCATGACGACACCCACCCCAAATAACCAAATAAGCGATGTGCTATTAGCGACAATCCATCTTTGTGATATTACAGAATGTTATAAAATTGGCGGTGTAGGAGCCATTGGCATGCTTGCTTACGGCATAGGGCAACAAGAAGTGGGGGAGTCTTTATCTTTTTTGTATGCAGATTCTAAAAAACATTCGCAATCTTGCATAAAAGATAAATCGAAACTACTATCGGACACAGATACTGAAAGCTTTAAAAAGGTAGATTGTATCAGCGGACCGGGCAACATTTTCGTTGCAACTGCTAAGAAGCTAGTTTTTGGTGAAGTAAATATTGATATGATAGCCGGACCCAGCGAAATTGGAATCATCGCAGATTCTAGTGCAAATGCAGATTCTGTAGCCATTGATATGCTCTCTCAAGCCGAACATGATGAAATGGCTAGTGCCCTACTCATTACCGATGATTCTAATCTAGCACGAGAAATTGCCCAGAAGATTGAGGAAAAACTCACACATTTAAGTCGTCAGCATATCGCGCGCATAAGCATTGACAAGAGAAGTGCCATCATTATTACACGCAATTTGCAAGAAGCAGTGTGTCTTATGAATAAAATTGCCCCTGCACATTTGGAGATTAACACGCA
>NZ_NXLP01000073.1:0-5316 GCF_003364125.1 Helicobacter sp. MIT 14-3879 | reverse complement strand
CCTTGGCAAATGGTATTATGAAGGTGATGGTTATAAAAACTTCCGCAATACTCATGGTTATAAGGCTTTGGAATCCGAACATGCCTCTGTCCATTCGCATGCTAATCTCATTGCTACTCCTATACGCGAAAAACAATCTATTGCGAAAGAATTTGTTGATGAACATATTCAGATTTTTGAGAATTCTACAAAAGGCGTAGTTCGCGAGATTGATAACATGCTACACGAAAAGAATGCGGAATTACAAAGCGAACTAGATAAATTCCTTGTGCATAAACCCGTTTCTTGATTGCTAGTTAATTTGGGAGAATAGGCATGAAAGCAAAGCTGGCAAGCTTAGTAAAAATTGCGAAGCAAAAACTTCAAGAAGAAGAGCGTATGTTGGCTCGTAATCAAATACTAATTGCAAGAAAACGCGAACAAATCGATTGTATTAACGCACAAATTGCAGCAATTCCTATCCCTACTGCAGGAAATTTTAGTTTGTATCAAAATCAGAAAGCTGGCATACAAGCTTATCTCTATGAGATAGAAGAAATACAAAAACAAATTGCTCTCTTATTAAAAGAACAAGAAATGATTAGACAAAATATGCGTTTGGCTCATCTTAATCATGAAAAAATGTTGCATGTTTATAATCAAGAAAAAGAAAAACAAGAAAATTATCTCAAAACACTTGAAAACAAGCAACTTGATGAGAACACTCTGATATTGCATAGTCGCACCAAGAGGGATTATTCTCGTTCGTAGGCAACTTGCTTGTAACTTATAAGAATTGATCAAAAGGGTTAAGTGCAGATTCTATCTATTAAGCTTTTTTATCAATTATCTTTATGATTTTACAGTCATATTCAATGTTTAGAGAAAAAATATCTTGCATATCTCTCATTGAGATGAGGCTTAGAATTGTTAAATCTCTTGCAAAAATAATACTAACCCTATATAAGGAGGGACTTTGAAACTGATTTCATGGAATGTTAATGGTTTGCGAGCTTGTATGAATAAAGGATTCATGGATTTTTTTACAGGTATTAATGCGGATATTTTTTGTATTCAAGAATCTAAAATGCAGCAACATCAAAGTACTTTTCATTTTAGTGGCTATCATGAATTTTGGAATAATGCAGAGAAAAAGGGTTATTCAGGCACAATTATTCTTAGCAAACATTCACCTTTAAGCATCACAAATGGCATGGGTATTGCACGTCATGATCAAGAAGGTAGAATTATCACAGCAGAATACCATGATTTTTATCTTGTGAATGTCTATACACCCAATTCCAAAAGAGAACTTGAACGTCTTGCTTACAGACAAGAATGGGAAGATGATTTTCGTGCATTTCTTAAAAATCTTGAGAAAAAAAAAGCTGTTGTTGTCTGCGGAGATTTAAATGTTGCTCATAAAGAAATTGATTTGAAGAATCCCAAGACAAATCATAGAAATGCTGGTTTTACTGATGAAGAACGCGCAAAAATGAGTGAGCTTTTAGAATCTGGTTTTATTGATTCTTATCGTTATTTTTATCCCGATAAAGAGGGGGCTTATACATGGTGGAGCTACATGGGGAAAGCAAGAGCAAATAATACGGGTTGGAGGATTGACTATTTTCTTCTTTCGCAATGTTTGAAAGATAAATTAAAAGAAGCTTGTATTTATCCCGAGATTACGGGAAGCGATCACTGTCCTGTGGGCATTGAACTAGATTCTTTTGCTTAATCGCATATTTTGTAACAATCTATTGCAAACAACATTACGATAATGTCCCTATAGATTTCATCATTGTTAGATTAAAAGCTTTTTAGACAACACAAGGATTAAAGAGGATTGCTTATGTATGACCTTATTTCTTTTCTTCAAGCACATAATGAACTTAAAATCATTGATACTCCCTTAGATATTGAGTTAGAAATTCCACATTTAGCTTAT
This sequence comes from Helicobacter sp. MIT 14-3879, assembly GCF_003364125.1. Classification (NCBI taxonomy): domain Bacteria; kingdom Pseudomonadati; phylum Campylobacterota; class Epsilonproteobacteria; order Campylobacterales; family Helicobacteraceae; genus Helicobacter; species Helicobacter sp. MIT 14-3879. Next base: position 3,389 of record NZ_NXLP01000073.1, on the reverse strand, counting down.
CTTGAGGTAAAAAAGCAAGATTCTAAAGCACTACTTTTTACAAAACCCATTCACAAAGTTTCAAAGAATACAGAATCTACACAAGAAATTCTTACATTTGATATACCAGTCCTTATGAATGTTTTTGGCTCATTCAAAAGGCTAGAGCTTATTGCCACAAAATATAATACTAATCGCAACTTTAATAATATAGAATCGATTGCTAAAGAGATTAAATCTTTGCTTAATCCTACCCCCCCTAAAGGTTGGAGAAATCTGCTTGCAAAGTTACAAGATATTTACCGTATTCGACATATCCTGCCTAAAAATTATAGAGGCAATGCCCCTTGTCAAGAAGTCATCTTGCAAGGAGATTCGATTAATTTATTCTCTCTGCCTATCCTGAAAACTTGGGAAGAAGATGGTGGACGTTTCATAACTATGGGACAGATTTATACACAAAGCTTAGAAACGCACAACGATACAACACATCATCGCAGAGCACCAGCAAATAACATGGGTATGTATCGGCTGCAAGTGCATAGCAAACAGACACTATTGTTGCATTGGCAAATTCATAAAGATGGCGCACATTTTTTTCATGAATACAAAAAGGCAAATAAGAAAATGCCTGTGAGCATTGCCATTGGCGGCGACCCTTTGTATGCTTGGTGCGGACAAGCACCCATGCCACCTAGAATGTTTGAGCTTATGCTTTACGGTCTTATTCGAGGAAAGAATCCGCGGCTTGTGTCATGTATTAGCAATACCTTGCGTGTGCCTTATGATTGTGATATAGTGATTGAGGGCTTTGTTGATGTCAATGAATTTGCACCAGAGGGAAAATTTGGTGACCATACAGGTTTTTATACGCCCATTGAGAATTATCCTGTTATGCAAGTGAGTACTATCACAATGCGTAAAAAACCTGTCTTTGCTGCTACCGTTGTAGGTAAGCCACCTCTTGAAGATAAATATATGGGATTCATGACAGAGCGACTTTTTTTGCCTTTATTGCAAACGAGTGTGCATGGTTTGCTTGACTATGCTATGCCAGAAAATGGAGTTTTTCATAATCTCATTCTTGCAAAAATAGAAACAAACTATCCTGCTCAAAGCTTACAAATCATGCACAGTTTTTTCGGCTTAGGACAATTAAGCTTCGTAAAACATGCTATTTTTGTAGATTCTAATGCGCCCAGCTTGCATAGTAATTATAAAATTTTATGTGATTATATTTTAGAGCGCGTGAGTGTCAAACAGCTTTTTACAACAAAAGGGATTTGTGATGCACTAGACCATGCAAGCGAAGAATTTGGAATAAGCGGCAAGCTAGCCATTGATGCAAGCGGACAACCTCTAAATTTTGCTTTTCAAAACATAGATTCTAAAGTTTTATTAGAAAAAATGCAATCAATTGCTAGCGAAATAGAATCTTTACATATTTATCCACATAAAAATCCTATTATCCTTTGCCGTATAAAAAAAAGAGAGTATCCTATACTTTTTTATGCAAAGAGATTCTATGATGAATTAAAAGAATATGCAAGCTTTTTTATCTTCATAGATTCTAATGAGGATTTACAAAATTATTATTTGCTTATTTGGCGTATTGTGAATTCCATTGATACAGCGCGTGATTTAAAAATTATAGAATCTTGTGCCTTTTTAGATGCAACAAGTAAGGGGGTATTAGAAAATTATACTAGAGAATGGCCAAGAGATACGTTATGTACTCATCAAGTTTTAGAATCCTTGCAGCAAAAAAGACTTTTGGAGGGAATAGATTCGGAATTTTTAGAAAAATTTGGGATTGTATAAATTTCATTGTTGTGCAGATTTTCTAAGAGAGTAGATTTTACTTCATTAACCCTGTGTCCAAAGTAATGAGTGCGCCTAGTGAATCATAACTCGTATATTCATAAAAGTTAAGGTATCTTTGGTTGCATTCTAACAGAATCTGCATCTTTTTGTAATAGACACTTTCTATCTAAGAGAAACACAAGCTTTGTTTATGATGCTGATAGCCTAATATTTCTTCAGTTCATATAAGCTAACGATTCAATCAAATGTATCTTAGGAATTATGTCTGAAATGTTATAGAGAGTTTGCAATACCTCTGTGAGAGATCAAAGATAGTTCAGAAATGTTAAACAACTAAAACTTAGATAAGAAAACCCTCTACGTTTTACTCAAGAGATTACACCTAGTCAAACAATCTTAGACATTTTGTTTTCTCTTTATTCTTAAGAGCATAAAATGGGGGGGGGGCATTCTTACATTCCAACTAAGGAATTTAGATTCTGCATGCAATGCTCTGTGTAAAATCCTGTTAGCTAATTCAGAATTTAACCATGCAATCATGATATACTTAAATCAGTGTAACTAATAAACTTACTGATAACACTTAGAGACAGATTATTTTAAAGGATAAGATATGGAAAACACAATGCTTACTTATCAAGGTAAGGATACCCCTCTGCCCAATCACCCTGCTCCTAGGATTCTAAGTATCAAACCCTTAGAAAACTCACATTATATCGAGCTTAAAAGGGTAGAGTTTGAGGAAAAGGGAACAATAAAAACATGGGACATTGCAAAATCTCACGACAGCGTTGCTATTGTGTTGTATCATAAAAGTAAAGACGGCTTTATTTTTGTGCGACAATTTCGCGTAAGTGTATTTCTCAAGCATAAAGAACATGGTTATATGTATGAATTATGTGCGGGATTGTGTGATAAAGGCATAGATGCTAAGCAAACTGCCATCGAAGAGCTGCAAGAAGAATGTGGGTATTTTATCTCATCAGACAGAATCCATAAAATTGCAGAATTTTATAGTAGCGTAGGTATGAATGGTGCAAAACAACATCTTTTTTATGCGGAAGTAGATTCTCCAGACAAACAAACATTAGGTGGTGGAAATGCAGATGAGAATGAAAATATTGAACTTATTTTTGTACCATGCCATTTAGTTGATATATTCCTAAACGATTCCCATTGTCCAAAAACACCATCTTTATGTTATGGAATACTTTGGCTACAATCACAAAAAAACAAAGGTTTTTATTCTTTGTAGATTTCTTGCAATGACTAAAGAATCATTAAGAAAGCCTTTTCATCTGTTTGCTATATCACATAAACTTAAAAATGAGACAATCAGATTGTTATTAGCACACTCTGAATTGTGTTTTTGGATTGCTTTTTAAAGCCCTAGCCCTAAAAGAAATTTATAGAACCCTAAATTGAGATTCTATACATCAATATTAGAAATTGCAAAAGCGACACAACACAATTTCATTAAGATGCACATTTACTCTTTAATTAATTAAAGTTTAAGCTATAATGCCTTTAAATCTTTATTATTTTCATTTCAAGTTAAGGAGAAACCATGCAAGATGTTATAAAAG
>NZ_NXLP01000072.1:0-5387 GCF_003364125.1 Helicobacter sp. MIT 14-3879 | reverse complement strand
CTTTCCCTGAAGGTCGCAGCAAGACTAGCTGCTTGATAGGGTAGAGGTGTAAGCACAGTAATGTGTTTAGCTGACTACTACTAATAGACCGTTTGGCTTTATCTTTAGGGATTACTGCCTTATTGAGTGTAGGGCTACTCTTTAGATTTTTGATGTTTGGTAAGTCTCTGTCTTAGAGACTTTATCTTTGCCTTAAAAAGTCTAAAGGGTTAAGCACAAACATTATGAGGATAAAGTATGTCAGTGATTGTAGAACTAGTAGGGTAGAAATAAATAGCCAAGAATATTATGATTTTTTAATAATAGAATCTTTAATCCAAGGCTATCTGTAAAGAATTTTGAAAAAAGTCATACAGAGATGAGAATGTAGTAAGATAAAGTGAGATAAGATAAGTCAAATATCCTCATATCTCGTAAAATCAAGTGAGATACGTTAGGGATATGCTTCTTGATGAGAATCTCTCATTTTATCACGTCTGCCTTTATGCTCTATCGTCTTTGTGCTTTTTAAGACTCTTCTTTTGATAAGGATTGCACAGGAATAGAGAATCTTCTCTAGTGTGTATCAGGAGTGCTTGAGAAATCACTGCAAAGAGAATCTAAAAGCCTGTGAACATTCCAAGCAGGCATTAGAGATTGCTCAAAGATTGTGCATAAAGATTTGCAAGGCTGATACAAGAATACTCTTAAAAAAGATTCTTTAAAGATTTCTCCCCACTTAAAGCATGTTGTGCTACTTTTAGAGGATAGCACAGCTAAATAACTAGGTTCTTGGTGTGATTGCTTAAAATTCATAAGGCACACTAAGAATAGGCTATAACAAGTTCCATCTCACAAAGAAAATGGAAATAAGGACAATGTGATTCTTTGCTCTGCTTATCTTTTAGGCGCATTATAGGCTATCACAAGAGTAAAAGCTCAATGTAAGCCCAAATACAAACATAGAAATGCAAGTATGGAAGTATAAATATGAAAGCATAAGCCAAGCATGAAAGTTAAGAATGGCAAGCTAAGAAATGAGAATAAAAAAGCCTCATTCAAGAACTCTTACCAAGAGTAGAGATTAAAGAAACTTAAGAGGCAAGTCTGAAAGCATCTTAGCGCATATAGCTGCAACGTCTCTTTACCGAATCTTCTCTTAGAAATAGGGAAGAGATAGGGTAAGATTCAAAAAAGCTTAAAGATAAAGATCAAGCTTCTTTGCTATTCTCTGTTTTAAAAGATAAAAGAGAGAATGAAGCGATTGCCTTTACTCAAGAAAAAGTCAATCACTCCCTGTGTCGAAAAGAACTCTTTTTTCTTGCTTTTTGCTTAAGCTCAAAAGAGAGGCAAAGTATAGGGCAATGCCTAGAATGCTTGCGATGAATACTTGAAGTTATGCAGAGAGGGCGTTGGGATTAAGCAGTAACATTTGATTGCTAACAAGCAATTTATTAAGAATGTGTAGTAACCAAAGCACTTTAGAAAACAATGAGTGATGTCTTGGAATGATGTCTTGTATCAACAAGATTCTTGTTTTTCTCTTTATTTGTGATGAATCCTCTTTTCTCTTTCTTATTGCAAGCATACTAGAGAGAAACCTTGATGAGTGGCATTGAATCTCTAAGAGAGATTTCTCTCTGCTTTGCAATGTGTATCAACAAAGAGATAATCCTGCAAGTAAGTGTTAGTTAGACTTGAGGATAGTCCTGTCGTATTTCTTGTAGAGGGTGTGTTAAAGAGAGATACTGCATATTCTCATCTCGTTATTCTTATAATATGGATTAGTTGGTATAAGTTTATTTAATAGGCAAACATGCTTTGTGTCATGAGCAAGAAACTTATTTGTTGATACTTTATCTTAAAATGATTCACACTAAGATTAATATGATAGGGTAAAGACTCATCAATAATCAGCAAACAAGTAGAAAGCAAAGAGATTGTTAAGAGTGTCATGCAAATATGCACAAACCAAAATTCATCAAAGTTTGTGTAAGCTCTTATTAAAAGAGAATTAAACAATGAATCTTTTACACTTAAGGATTTATAAGTGAATGTCTCTAAACTTTCTTATTGCAATGCACTGACTCTGACAAGCTGTATCCTCTTACCCAAGAGAGTATCGTAAGGACAAAGCAAAAGTAGAAAATGCAAAAAATGATGAAAATATGGAGTTACTTACTCTTAATGAGAAGGACAAAGCAAAAGATTCTAACAAGCTGCTATCATCAGACTTCAAAACAATCAATCCAGATTAAAGCTATGTCCTATTTGATAGGAGATAGGATTCTGTAAGGATAGACATCTATGTGTTAGGGCATGCTCTATTACTCTATTAATGTATTACTCTATTAATGTATTAATGTAATTGGGCAAAGCAATCACTGAAAACAGATGAGAGACAAAAACTATTCTAAGAGAAATCACTCTAAAGAATAATTAATCAGATTTAGATTCTTATTCATCACCTTAATCATGAATTGGTATCCCTAAGATAAGCAGGAAGTATCAATATTGACAAGGTTTTCAGATAAAGAGAGAGCTAAAGGATACATGAAGTAATGATTTGCTTAGAGCAGGTTGTTATTTTGTGAATAGGTAAAAGTTTGTTAAATAAATAGTCTTTGAATTAGCCTGTTATGACCTCTGTTTCACTTGCAATACTTATGGCATGTATCTACAAGTTTCATAAAAGGAAGTATCAGGCAGTTACAACAAGATATTTCGATAGAGTATTGTTATTATATGAGATTTCATAGTCTTGCAGGTAGTTTAGGGTTAGTGTTTTTTACAATAACCTCTTAAATCAAAGACTTGATTGACATGATTGACAGGTTTATACAATAACCTCTTATGCAATGATTGCCATAAAGCCTAAATTTCATCTATAAATGCCACATCTTGATTGAATCTTATTGGGAATACTCAAACACAGACTAATGCCACTTGTTATTGATAATGAAATGTCTAAGTGTCATATTTCACTTCGCACTTTTTTTACTGCATTAATCATATTATTGAGACTAGGTTTTACTTCTTCCCATTTACGAGTCTTTAATCCACAATCAGGATTTATCCACAATTGTTCTTTTGGCAAGACTTCTAACAGTAGTTTAATTTGCTTATACATTTCATCAGCACTTGGAATTCTAGGACTGTGAATATCATACACTCCCGGTCCTACTTCATTGGCATAGCCTACTTGCTTAAATATTTTGAGTAATTCGTTGCCACTTCTAGCAGTTTCGATACTGATAACATCAGCGTCCATTGCTTCAATGGTTTTCATAATATCATTAAATTCACTGTAACACATATGTGTATGAATCTGCGTACTGGGTTTTGCCACAGAGCTAGAGATTTTAAAGCATTCTAATGCCCAAGTTTCATATTCTTTAATATTCTCTTTTCTTAAGGGATACCCTTCTTTAAATGCTGCTTCATCAACCTGAATAATTTTTATACCCGCATTTTGTAAGTCAGAAATTTCATCTGCAATACACAAAGAAAGTTGTTTGCATACCTCGTGGCGAGGTAAATCATCGCGCACAAAAGACCAATTTAAAATGGTTACAGGACCAGTTAGCATTCCTTTTACAATCTTTTTACTTAGAGATTGTGCAAAGCTTGACCAACGAACAGTCATCGCATTAGGGCGACTTGTATCTCCATAAATAATAGGAGGCTTAACACAGCGACTGCCATAACTTTGTACCCAGCCATTTTGACTAAATACAAATCCTTTCATTTGTTCACCAAAATATTCCACCATATCATTTCGTTCTGGCTCACCATGCACAAGCACATCTAAGCCAACTTCTTCTTGAAAAGCAATGCAATCTTTAATATAATCCTTGATTCCATTCTCATAGGTATTTGTGTCAATTTCACCTTTTTTATATTTTTGACGTAAGGTACGTAATTCTACAGTCTGCGGGAAGCTACCAATAGTAGTAGTCGCAAGATTTGGATATCCTAACTCTTGCCTTTGAATCTTAATTCTTTCTTTAAAAGACTTTGTACGTGTAGTAACCTGTAGGCTTTGTGTTCTTTGCTGTACCTTTATATCGTGGATTTTATTAGAATTTTTACGTGTGGCATTAACCTCTTGATTTTGTTTGTAAAGATCTTTGTTAGATTCTGTAATACCGTGTCTAAAAAGTGATTCTAGAAGCTCTAATTCCCCTATTTTTTCTTTCGCAAAGCTTAACCAGCTTAGAATTTCAGAATCTAGTTTTGTTTCAGAATCTTTGCTAAATGGCACATGCAAAAGAGAACAAGAGGTGCTAATATGAATTAAATCCTTTGGTACGATAATACTTATTCTATCAAGGATATTGAGTTTTGAATCAAGATTCGCTACCCAGATATTACGTCCATCAATTAGTCCCGCATACAGTTTTTTTCCTGCATCAGCAATGAGTTTAAGACTTGTGAGATTATTTTCACCATAGATAAAATCAAGTCCTAAACCCTCAATATCTGTTTCTACTAATATTTTTGTAGCCTCATTGCTTGCTTCAAAATAGGTACTAACAATAACTCTTATGCCTAGTTCAGCAATAGCATTATAAACCTCTTTAATTTTAGAGAAAAATGGATTCTGTCCTTTGACAAAAATTGGTTCATGAAATTCAATAGTAATTTCTTCTCCTAATGTTGTTAATTTTTTGATTAATTCTAAGTATGCTGCCTTCAGTTTGGGAAAAATGTATTCCTTATCTGAATCATCATTTGTTTTTGCTAATCCTAAATATGTGAAAAGTCCTATGAGGCTTATTTTTGGGTTATAACCTAGCGACTTGGCTTCATTGTATTCATTGGCAATTTTTTCTGCATTGACTTGATATATATCGTTTTTACTTAGTTCTGGAACAACAAAATGATAATTTGTATTAAACCATTTTGTCATTTCGCAAGCTACATTACTACCATTTCCCCGCGCCATTGCGAAATATAGTTCTAATCCATTAAGATTGGCAAATCTTTTAGGAATAGCACCAAGCATATAGCTTAAATCAAGCATGTTATCATAGAGGCTAAAGTCATTTACCACGACAAAGGGAAAGTTCTTCTGATAACTCCAATGCAATGTGCGCAGACTTTTTGCTACTTTGAGCAACTCTTCTTCGCTGGTTTTCTTTGACCAAAAGGATTCTAAAGCTTTTTTCAATTCTCGCTTTTCACCAATTCGTGGAAACCCTAATATATTCATGTGTTGCCTTTTTAGTAAAATTTGCATATTTTAACATTTACATATTGTGTTTGTCAAATATAAAGCTTTAAATTTTAAGCCATTTGAGTTACAATAAATGTAATAAGCATTTATTGTAAAGTTTTCATTACTACAAAGCCATGATTTAATCACTTTAAAAGCACCTTGCAAATACATCATTTAAGTTTTAGAG
>NZ_NXLP01000012.1:0-44054 GCF_003364125.1 Helicobacter sp. MIT 14-3879 | reverse complement strand
GCTGGTTAAGGGACTTGAACCCCCGGCCTGCTGCTTACAAGGCAGCTGCTCTACCAACTGAGCTAAACCAGCAAAATTTATTAAATTCATCATAATTAAAGTTGCGATAGTCAAAAAATAAATAAAGCTAGAATTATACACTAAAAAAGTCAATAAGTCAAGAAAATCACTGAAACCACTTTGTATTTCTTTGGGCAATTATCAAATCTAAAAAACTTAAAAACGAGTCAGCGCTAACACCGACTTCATTGATTGTAAGCAGCAATAAAGAATTGCGCATTTAGAATCCTAACATAGTTCAGAGCTGTAAATCGATGTTCATTCTCTATTGCAAGCATTCTTTATGCAAGAACTTGTAACTCAATTTATAACAGATGTTGATAACAAACATTAAAGAAGCAGATTGCTTGAGAGTGATGTGTGTTTTATGTTCAGTTGGACAAAATGGTATTTGTTTGTGTGATTACAGGAAAGCATATTGCATAACCTCAAGTATTGGTTTTAAAAAATGCAATCCATTAAGCAAACATTACCTTAAACTTCCAATAAAGCTGTATTGACACTTGCTTCTTAACAGGCAATATCACATTGTATTACCTCACAATTTTTGGTGTGATAATAATGATAAGCTCTTCACTTCTGTGTGCCTTTGTCTCTTTACCAAACACTCTTTTTAATCCTTTCATTTCACCAAGTTTTGGAATGCCCTGTGTTGTATTTTGATTGACATTACTAAGAAGTCCGCCGATAATAATCCTTTGCCCGTCCTTTAGCTTGACTATTGAAGAAAGCTGATTAGTGCTTAAATTTGGCGGAGAAGAAAGAGCTTGTGCGGCGTTCTCTAATTCAGGATCTTTTGTTTTGGTAATAGCAGGATTAATACGTAAAATAATATCATCTTGACTAATTGAGGGTGTAATGTCAAGCAAAATTCCTGCAAAAACACTAGGATATTGTGTGCTTGTGTTTTGTATCGTGTTGTTTGCATTGTTAGATTGATAAACAAGCTCCTGCGAATAGCGGAGTACAGAACCTACACTAATAATTGCTGGCTGATTATTTAGTGCCATAATTTTAGGATTACTGAGACTTCTTAGATTGCCATAAGTTCTAAGAAAATTAAAAAGCACGTTAAGATTGTTGTTAGTGTTTTGTAGGGTAAAAATCGCACTGCCTCTACCTGCAATAAGATTATAGCTAGATTGTGTTGGATTAAGGATTCTAAAAATTTCTTGCCAATCAATACCAACACTGCTAGAATTAAAATGTGTAAGACTAAGAATCTCGACATCAATGGCTACTTGCAAATTCATTTTGGATTTTATATAGGCAAGAAATAAAAAGACTTCCTGCATTCTCTTTTTATTAGTCCAAACAGAAATGAGTCCTGTTGCTTTATCTATTATAAATTTATCACCAAGCTTTGTATCAAGCAAGACATTGAGACGTGATTCTATATCTGTCCAAAAATTTGTCTCATCAAGAGAATAAATCTTTGTGCCACTTTTGCCAAATTCTGTAATATTATTATTCATCTGACTGCGGAGTTGTTGTTTTAAAAGATTACCTTCTATAATTCCCTGTATAAATGAAGAATTAAAAGCATTCAGATTTGGATTGGCATTGGGCATATAATAATTACCCGTATTATAGCCACCCATATAGTTATTTCCATAAAGACTGTTGTAACCCTGATAGGGAGTACCATAGGATGAATAATTACTGTTTTGTTCTTGAGAGAACAAAACATCTGTATTGCTCTGTGCCATTCTTGTGCTGGAAACATAATTTAATTCAAATATACGCATATCCGTTTCTTTTAATACAAGGCGATTGGGATAAACTTCATAGAACATATCCTTAAGGAGAAGATCTAGAATAGACTGCAGAGTTTGCTGCTTAACATTAATAACACTTGTATCACTGATTTGTTTAATGCTTGGACTATATTGTATAGAAAAGCTACATTCTTTAGCAAGTTGGCTAAGAATCATTTTAGAATCTAGCGTTTCAGTTTTAGAGAGGTTAAATGTTTTGTCTTTACAGGTAGGCGAAAGCAAGGCTATATCTAAAGGAGGTTCTATGGCTGTAGGAATAATCTTAAGAAAAGGTGTGTCAGCGGTATTTGCTTGATTGTGTTGCACAGAATCTTGAGTTATAGGGTTTATTGCTTGCATAAGAGATTCTGTATGTATATTTGGGTTATGGTTGATAAACTTGCTTTGATTATGCGATAAATCAAAGCTATTGATAGAAAATCTTGCATCTAAATAACTATGATTAAAGAGAGTGGCGTTTGTGGGGTATTCAAAAGAATTGATGAAAGGAGATTCTGTGTCATTCCTCAGAGAATCCTGATTGATTGCTGTCTTGTTTCTTACTTTATTGATTGCAGGATTATGTAGTGTTGAATACACAGAAAAGGCATTTCTTAAATCTTGAATGATAGAGTAATGTTGTATGATTGCAGATTCCGACACATGAGATTCTATAGCTTCAGAATCCATGTCGTTCGCCAAAGAAAAATGGACACATAAAACTAGCAATAAAACACACATTATGCGAAATAAATCCGCACTTATTGTTAATACTGTCATTGCGTTTCCCCCCATTGAAACTATCTGATGTCATTACCCATAAACAAAATCAAATAGGCTTTAACAACTAAGCCTGTTTTATTTTCATCAAATGTTTTATATTTCTTGTGCATAGCCTTTCTTCACAATTATACACAAAAGAATAATGTAAAAATCAAAATTCTTTACCCCCGCTCGCTCTCCACTCCTCTACATACTAAAAACAATATTTTCTCTTTTATGGGGCGTAGGAGAGTTTGATTTATATCTCTTATGTATCAGTTTTTGCCTATCTTATAAAGTAAGGTTTGGTTTGTGGAGAGCTATAAGAATAAAGTGAGTTTCTTAATATATCAAGTGATATATTCTTTAGTTTCTTAATGAGGTGTCATAATACGCTGCTTATGGAATCTTGAATCTATCGCTCTTTACTATGCGGTTAAGTCGGCGGTTAAGTCGTTTGTAGAGCTACAAAGTCTTTGATATTCTACTTAATTGTGTTTTTCCTAAAGAGAAAGAATAAATTGAATAACGAAGAAAGAGAGAGACCACATCGCAGTAAAGAGAAATACTCTCACTTTCTTGACGGGCGAATAGAATCTTTTTGTATGCAAGGCATTCTCAAATTCATGCTGTGTAAGACATAAGACTTGGCTCAAACTGCAAATCTCAAATTCATTCTCCAATTGACACGTCTCGCCTGATAACATGAGTGCGCGCTTTATTTCCGAATGCAAGCATCAACCTTGCACCTTTTATTTTTTTGCTCCTTTAAGCTCTAATCCTCGATTCTTTGGCTAAGCAAACCGTTGTAATACATTAACTATAAATTGACATTGTTGTTGATGAAATTTGAATGTTTTGTTTTGGATTTATAAGAAGGCTTGATATTTTGTACGCGCGTCAATTTTGGGTGGTTTTACCCTACACACATTTTAGCTTTTAAGGTCTCACAATAAAGAAGCATGGTAACACTTAAGAGAAACACACGAAGACACATTGCAGTCCTCATTAAAATCTTAACACTTAAGCCTTGTCTCACATTGAAGATGCTATCTCTAAGATTCAAAATACAATAATCCCTTATTATTTGTTATTGAGCGTCTTAGAATCTTTGGCTAACCTATTCTTCCATTCGCAAGCGTCCTCATGCCCCATAGAGCATGCTTTTTCAAAATAGACTTTTGCTTGTGCAATATTATTATCCATAATGCCTTGTGTGTTTGTTGCTCTTTTCTCGCCTTTGGCATTAAATGACGCATTTACCTGCCCATTAAAATACAAAATTGCAATGTTATAGCACGCAGTATCAATACGATGCTCACAAGAAGTCTCATAGAAACTAAGAGCCCTAGCATAGTCTCTTTTCACACCTAGCGCATTTTCATAAAGCACACCTAGGTTGAAACAGCTTTGCATATAGAGCTTCTCACAACCTAATTCAAACTGTCGCTTCGCATTTGCATAATCCTTATTTTGTTTATAAAAAATTCCTAATTGATTATAGTTTTCCAAATTGCTTATTTCATGAATCTTCTTAAAATAAGGTAATGCCTCTTTATCTCTACCTGCATGATGATAAATCACACCCAAAATCCCGCACTCCTTTTCTACATCACATTCATACACGTTTGATAAGCCATCTGATATAAGCTTTGTGCAAGCTTTTTTATCATTATCAATAATGCAGGCAATTTTAGCTTGTCTGCTTTGAGTATTTGTTGGAATTTTATCCTTTGTTTGATTTGCATTCGCATAAAGCCCCACTAAACAATATAAAAAGAGACAAAATAAAATAAAAAATCGCAAAAGCAACTCCCTTATTTGAGAATCTTAGAATAAATTTTTTGCTTCTTAGAGTATTTATCGCGGAATTTGTTGTTGAGAAAGCATGCCTAAGAAATTCTGCACACCACCTTTTTGGCTAAGTTTTTTGGCAATTTTGCTTGCTTGGTCAAATTGTTTAAGCGTGCGATTTATATCACTTACATGCAATCCGCTACCTAATGCTATACGTTTGCGCCTTGAACCATTAAGAAGGCTTGGATCTTCCCTCTCTTTTGGGGTCATAGAATTCACCATAGCTCGAATAATCTTTACCTCTTCGGAATTATCCAAATCCACATCTTTAAGTGATTTTGCCATATTTCCCATGCCCGGAATCATAGACATAATCGAGCTTACAGAACCCAACTTTTTAACATTCTCAATCTGATTCAGAAAATCCGTGAAAGTAAAATTGCCTTTTTTAATTTTCTTATGTATATCTTTTGCTTCTTTTGCATCAATCACTGTGGCAGTTTTCTCTACTAAAGTTGCAATGTCTCCTGCACCCATAAGTCTTGAGACAATCCTGTCTGGCAGGAACAAATCAATGTCGGCAATTTTTTCGCCTGTACCTATAAAGCGCAGTGGAATCCCTAATTGATAAGCAATAGATAGGGCAATTCCACCTTTTGAATCGCTATCAAATTTACTTAAAATCACCCCACTTAAACCAATCTTTTCGTGGAAACCAGCTGCACTTCGCACACCATCTTGCCCGCTTAATGAATCTGCAACATAAAAAATATCATGAGGATTAATAACTGCTTTAATGTCATGCAATTCCTGCATAAGAGATTCACTAATCGCTAGCCTTCCTGCAGTGTCATAAATAACAACATCAAATTGCGAATCAAGTGCGTGCTGTTTTGCTTCTTTGGCAACTTCTATGGGATTTTGACTATGAGATTCAAAAACTTCTACTTCAATTTGCATGCCCAATGTCTTTAGTTGCGTTACAGCTGCCAATCTTTGCAAATCGCAAGGTACAAGTAAGACTTTTTTATTGCGTAATTTGAGATAATTAGCTAGCTTCGCACTTGTAGTCGTTTTTCCGCTACCCTGTAATCCCGCCATGAGAATATTTGTAGGGGGCTTTTGGGCATAAGTAAAGCCATAATTGCCGCTAACGGCTAGAATCTCAAGCAAGGCATTGCTTAATGCTTGTAAAAAGTTATCCCTGCCTATCCCTTTTTCTTTAGCTTTAATCTTTGTCTTTTGGAGTATTTCTTTTGTCGCTTTATGATAGACATCACTTTTTAGCAAAACTTTCTTCAGCTCATCTAATGCCCTATCCAAAGACCTTTCATCATCACTAAAGCGCATTTTATTTATTGTGCTGCGAAATCCATTGCTTAAATTTTCAAACATTAATTGTCCCTTATAAAATAATAAATGTTAAAAGATATTTATAGAATCTTATTCAAATTTCATTGTTTTAATACTGCATGATTATAACAAAACTTACCTAATACTCATGATGCGTTTAAGCTATCACAGGAAAATGATTAACTCTCAATACATAAATAAGAAATTTTGAATGAAAGTTAATATTGAATACTAAGAAAATTTATGTAATTGTAATGGCAGAGATAGCACAAATGTTGTCTGCATTGACGAATCTTGGTGTTATTGCCCTTTTCAAAACTTTGTAAATAGGCACAAATAGCTACATGATTAAGCTCAATTAACCCAAAATTTGTGGAACGCATTAATTACTTCTCCTAATTGTTCAAACATACTTGCTTCGTTGCGCAAGGTTTGCAAGATTTGGTCGCCCCAACAATTGGTGTCTTGACAATTTGAGAAGTAATCCTCTACATTAAGCTATTAAGGTGGTGCATAGTTGATATTGACCTTTAAGCATTCAACCAAGCGACAAATAGCTTTTTCATTTTTTGGATTATGCTTTTAGGGTATAATGACGTCTTATAAATTTAAGAACTACTCCCTGTTTGGAAATGCGATGACTATTAAAAGGCTAATTTTTTCGTTAGCATTTGCTTGGATTATTCTGATTATGCTTGTGTCTTTGGTTGTTCTACAAGATAAAAGTATTGAGATTTCTAAGGCACAAATGCAAGAGATTCTTAAGACACAAAAGATACAAGACATCTTTCTAGATTCTAAGTCCCTGTATTTTCATGCAATCAATGGTAGTATTTATGCAATTCCCTTACGTTCATTCCTAGAGGAAAACCTTGAATCTGTGCTTATTCCTCAAGCAATGATTTTATCACACAGCACAGAATCTTTGCAGACAGATTCTGAAAGCAAAATATGCAAGCAATTAGATTCCAATAGAGCGGTTTGTGTTAATACGCAATCTCAACTTGCCCCTTTAATTGCGCATCTTAATCTCTCTATTCTTCAAGAAAAAATGAGTTTTAACGAGAAGATTTTTTATTGTGTGCTTGCCCTCTTATTAGGCTTAATCCCCTTTATTATCTGGTATATTTATCTTATCGTTAGACAGAGAAACCTTACAGAGCAATGGGAAATGCAGCAGCATAGAAGAGGATTATGGACACAGCACTCTAGCGGAGAATCTACCTACAAATCCACAAATGAATATAATGATATGTCCCTTACTATTATCCCAATGACGAGTAATGTACGTTTTAAGGATATAGCAGGCATTGGGGAAGCAAAAGATGAATTATTAGAAATCATTGATTATCTGAAAAATCCTAAAAAATACCAAGATTTAGGAATCTATCTCCCCAAAGGTGTTTTGCTTGCAGGTCCCCCGGGAGTTGGTAAAACCATGATAGCTAAAGCAGTTGCTGGGGAATCAGGAGTACCCTTTTTTTATCAAAGTGGCTCTTCGTTTGTGCAAATGTATGTGGGCATTGGCGCACAAAGAGTGCGTGAGCTTTTTGCAAAAGCAAGAGCTAATGCTCCTGCCATTATTTTTATTGATGAAATTGATGCTATAGGTAAAATGCGCGGTATTGATAATCATCAGGAGTGGGAATCTACTCTCAATGAACTTCTAACACAAATGGACGGATTTAGTGAGCAAAGCGGTATTATTGTTATTGGTGCTACCAATCAAGCAGAGAATATTGACAGTGCGCTATTGAGAAGCGGGCGATTTGATAGAAGAATATTTGTGGATTTACCCGATATGAAAGAACGTGAAGAAATCTTAAGAGTCTATCTCAAACAACGTAACCATACCGTGAATATCCCAGAAATTGCAAGATTATGTGTAGGCTTTAGCGGAGCAAATATTGCCTCTTTAATCAATGAAGCAGCCATTAATGCTTTACGTCATAAGAGAGATTTTGTTACCACAGAAGATATTTTAGCAACAAGCGATAAAGTTATTTTCGGTACAAAGAAGCAAAGTACTCTCTCAAGAGAACAAAAACGAATGATTGCGATTTATAATGCAGGTAAAGCAATATCACAATACTGGTTATTGCCAGACTTTGATAAAATCTCTTTGGTTGCTTATAACAATATGCAACAAGAGAGATTTCAAAATTTATCAGAGTGTATTCTTAAAAGTGAGCTTATAACACAGATAAAAATCGCATTAAGCGGGAATATTGCCCTAGAGATAGAGGGGCTAGAATCTGCTAGTCTCGCCAAGAATGATTTAGCATTAGCAAAGAAAATCGCAGCAACCATGTGTAAGGACTATGGTATGGGTTCAACGCTTATTGGCACACAAGAAGATGTAGCAGAAATTTTAGCGCAAGCGCAGAGCGAACATAGAGATTTTATCCAATCACATAAGCAATATATATTTATAATTGCTAACGCACTGCTTGAAAAAGAAAAGCTAGACAAAGAAGATATGCGACAGATTCTTGCGCTTGAATAAGCTATAATCGATGAAGTTGTAATTAATCATGAAAGGAAAATAATGAATATAAGAGAACAATATCTCAATTTCTTCCAAACCCAATCGCACAAGGTTTATGATTCAATGCCTCTTGTGCCTGATGACGCAAGTCTACTTTTCACCAATGCGGGAATGGTGCAGTTTAAGGATATTTTCACGGGTAAAATCCCTCTCCCCACTTCTTCGCGCGCCACTTCTTCGCAGCTATGTATCCGCGCAGGGGGCAAGCATAATGACCTAGAGAATGTCGGCTATACTGCGCGCCACCACACGCTCTTTGAAATGCTAGGTAATTTTAGCTTTGGGGATTATTTCAAAAAGGACGCTATTGCCTATGCGTGGGAGTTTGTAACGCGCATACTTGGCTTTGATAAGTCCCTGTTGTATGTAACGATTCATCAAAGTGATGATGAAGCTTATGCGCTGTGGTGTGAGCATATCGAGCCTAGTCGCATTAAGCGAATGGGCGATAAGGATAATTTCTGGCAAATGGGCGATAGCGGACCCTGCGGACCTTGCAGTGAAATCTATGTTGATCAAGGAGAGAAATATTTTCACTCTGATGAAGATTATTTCGGTGGCGAGGGGGATAGATTCCTAGAAATCTGGAATCTCGTCTTTATGCAGTTTGAACAAAAAGAGGGAATCCGCACGCCCCTACCCAAGCCAAGTATCGACACGGGTATGGGGCTAGAGCGCGTAGTAGCCCTCTTAGAGAAAAAGATAAACAACTTTGATACCTCGCTCTTTGCGCCTCTAATGCGCAAGATTGAGGAAATCACGCACAAGAAATACTACCACGATGATACGGTGCTGGATAATCCAATGGGCTTTAGTGCGCTACAAATCGCAGAGATAAGGAAGATTCAAGCAAGCTTTCGCGTCATAGCCGACCACGCGCGAAGTGTAGCATTCCTCCTCGCACAAGGCGTGCATTTTGACAAAGAAGGGCGCGGCTATGTGTTGCGTAGAATCTTGCGGCGAGCCGTGCGACACGGGTATTTGCTAGGGCTTAAGCAGGCATTTTTGTATCAGGTAGTCGGGGCAGTTTGTGAATCTATGGGCGGACACTATGGCTATTTGCTTGAGCGCAAAGACACGATATTGCAGCAGTGTCAAGAGGAAGAGAGACGGTTTTTTGAAACGATTGAAAGCGGCATGAGTCTTTTCAGCAAAGAATTAGATTCTACAAAGCAAGGTAGGAAGCAGATTTTTGATGGGGCGGTTGCCTTTAAGCTCTATGATACCTATGGCTTTCCGCTTGATTTGACCCAAGATATGCTGCGCGAAGATGGCATTGAGATTGATTTGGCGACATTTGAATCTTATATGAATGCTCAAAGAGATAGAGGAAAAGCTAGCTGGAAAGGGAGTGGTGATAAAATCAAGAGTGGCGATATGGGTTATCTGCTCAAGAACTTTGATAAGAATGAGTTTGTTGGATATGAGCGCGAGTATGAATGGAGCAACATTCAAGCCTTGTTTGATTCTCACCTGAATCAAGTAGAGAGGCTAGAGCAGGGGCAGGAAGGTTGGATAATGCTAGATAAGACACCATTTTATCCTGAATCTGGCGGACCTGTGGGGGATAAGGGTGTCTTATTCGCTCCCCATAAGCACAACATAGCCCTCGATAGGACATCTAGCCCACCAACCAAATTAGCAGAGGTGCTTGATACGCAGAAATTTTTTGATTTCAATCTCTCCAAAGTAAAGTCTTTAGCGGCATTAAGCAGGCACCAAGAGGTGTATGCAAAAGTAGATGCCGCGCGCTTTGAGATTGCTAAACACCATTCGGCTACGCATTTACTGCATTTTGCATTGCGTAAGATTCTAGGCAGTCATATCGCCCAAGCAGGCAGCCTTGTAGAATCTCATCGTTTGCGCTTTGATTTTTCTCACCCCAAAGCCCTATCGCTTGAGGAATTAGAATCTATTGAGAGCGATGTGAATGCGCAGATTCTCGCCGCAAGCCCCCAAGTGTGTGAGACGATGAGTAGAGAATCTGCTAAGGAAAAGGGAGCAATGGCACTCTTTGGTGAGAAATATGGAGAAACGGTGCGCGTGATTACTTTTGGAGATTCTATCGAGTTGTGCGGAGGGATTCATATCCCTAATACAGCGCAGATTGGGAGCTTCTATATCACTAAAGAAAGCGGTGTCTCTAGCGGGGTGCGGCGAATCGAAGCCGTGTGTGGTGCAGCAGCCTATCACTATGGCAAGGCAGCCTTGAGGGAGCTTAACAGCGCGAAAGAAAGTCTTAAGGCGCAGAATCTGATACAGGGTATTGATAAACTCAAAGCCCAACTTAGCGAACTAAAAGACAAAGCCACGCGGGCGCGATTGAGCGTGAAAAACCTTGATTACGAGGAGATTGCGGGGGTGAAACTTATCGTTGTGAAGCTAGATTCTCTCTCATCAAGCGAGGTGAAAGCTATCATTGACAGGGCAAAGAACGAAAATGAGCGCGTGGCGATTTTGCTACTCACAGAGGACAAGGGCAAGATAAACATTGTCGCAGGTGTAAAAAATGCGCCCCTTAAGGCAGGGGAGTGGGTGAAGCAAGTCGCACTTGTGCTAGGGGGCAATGGCGGGGGCAGAGATGATTTTGCCACAGCTGGAGGTAGGGATTTGGATAAAATTGATGAGGCATTAATCAAAGCAAGGGAAATGGCTAGAGAAGTTGTAAGAAACAGTGAGAATAGATAAAGACTTTGAGACTTATGTAGGTTACAGAAGATGGGAACAAAGGTTTTAAGGATAAATAATACCCTGTAAGCTACCTAAAGAAAACAAGGCAGAGAATCTTTTAGCAGATTAATCGCGAATTTATGATAAATGCACTTGCTTTAGAATCTAGATTCTATACACTGTCTTGCTGAAGTTATAGATGACGGCATAAATATATGACTGAATCATGATAAGGTTAAGTAAATGATATATTTTATTGCTTTAGATAATGTCTGTAAATGAGAAATCTGAAATCTTTTAGCATACAAAAATCTCGAGGGAATCAAGTTAGGGATTCAAGCTATAAAATTAAAATGGATTGGTAGGTGGATTCTAAGCTCAATTTATATTACAGAGGATTTCACTCCTATTAGTCGCTCTCAATGATAGAGATTGCGCTTTGTACAAAACTAGCAATTTGTCATTTGCAAGTAGTGAAGTAGCACAACAACAAGCATAGACTGTAGGGTGAGACATTCATTGCTATGAATTGCCGCTCTAAAGTTTCTGTAATGACAGAGTGAAAAATGTCTTTTGTTTCTTTCTTGACATTTGCTTTAATTTTCATAATTCTTACCTAAAGCTGAAGTTTAATACGTCAAATCTTAAAACCTATCTTTTAGAAACTATCTTACTCAATATGTTTGTGATTCAGAATTCAATCAAAGCAAGAACACCTTGCCCTCGCTATAAATCCCTATATCATGATAAATTTTTAAGCAAATCAATTATGTGTATCGCTAAATCTTAGGGTTGAGATTCCTAATCTTTTGAAAGATTGTTGAATAATCACTCTCTATGCTTGGCATGCTCTCTTATGATAAAGAGTATTCTGCCTTAATCTCTTATAGACTTAAACCTTGCTTGCTGCAGTGTTGTGAATCTTTTGCATGTTTTATGCTTTTTCATCTCTCATAAGAGACATGGAGCGTTGCTATAATTTTAAGCAAAGGATTAGAAAATAAGTCTGTTTCCATAAATCTGGGATAAAAAATGTATAAGTTCTGCAAGGATTCAAACAAAATGAGATGAAGCGACAATCTCTCAACAAAGAAAATCTCAATAGAGTGTTAGAGAATTTTAAATTCCAGATTTAAAGATTATTAAAGCAAAATATCAAGTAGAAGATTCAAGAGAGGGTAAAACAAGAGGTAAGCACGCTGCTCTATCATGCTCAATCCGATTTATCAAACACTATCCCCCAAGCAATAGAGAGATACTGCTTATTCAAGATTCAATACAACAAAAGTAATACACAGAGCATTGCCTATTGCTCTTTTGATACACATTAGATATTTTAGCCAAAAAATAAAAGGATTTTAGGTTATCACGGGACGCGAATGCGCAACACTTTTTTACTTCAGAATCTATTACGCAAGATGATTATGGTGTCCTTTTCACTTCAGGTTTTCTCGTTATTATGCACATTCCTAAGATAAAATAGGTCGAATAAGCAAAGTGGCTAACTTGATACCAATTCTTATGTATGTAGAAAGTCATAAGATTCTAAATGATAAAGTATGGAACAGATTCTAAGCTTTATCTCTACTCATTTCTACAAGTTAAGCTATCGCAATAAATGACGCATAGCTAATTGGCTTCTCATAGTTGATTATGAGCCAGAGCCATAAAGTTAAAAGTTAGAATCTATCGGGCAAAAACCTGCCAACTTACATCTCATACAACAAATCCTACAAGATTCTAACATTTACCTAGATTTGAGAAAGCGCAGATACAAAATCTTATCTTGACTATCAAAATCTTACTGTCAAACATCGCTTTATAACAATAAATCCCTATCCCTTGCGTTATTCTCAATAAGCATTGACAACAAATGAACCTAAGGATTCAAAACTTCGTATGCCTAAAATAGCTAAATAATAGGCATAAAGCTCAATAAATACTTGTCCTTTTAGCTTGTTTAACCGTAAAACTTCAAAAGCGTAAAAAATATCTGCTTATTCCCAATAGTCATTGAAGTATTCATGCTTACTATTATTGCAACATTGTCGGCTATAAAATTAACAAGAAATAGTTAAGTTATTGCAATGCCTTACTTGTAGCAAGAGAGTGAGAACACCTAGTCGATATATCAGCAAAGCAGCATGCACCTGCGCAAAGGATTCATTCATTTGATTGGATAACGTTTATCAAGTATGAAGTAAAGGCTTTTGGTTGTTGAGGTGAGTATGACTAACTAAATGATAAGCGTATGATGAAAGTCATCACCGCATAACGTTATCCACAGTAAAATTAAAAGATACGAGAGAAAATCTACAAATTAACTATTGATACATTATGTCTAGCTTTCTGTCTTGTACCCTCTTATATTTTCTCACAAAACTTGATTTTCTCTAACGCTTGATAATGTTATTTGCCATTTATGCGTCTATACAAGGGTAAGCACTCTTGCTCTCATTAAAGAGAAAAAGTGTAAGGAATAATCAATCATTAATGATATATTTCATACCATATATCATGACATTGATTCAGAATCCTGACTGCATGAATGTAATTACTTTAAGCCTTTGCTTTTATCAAGCAAATGCGCAATCACTCTATCTTCAATTATTGCCATTTTCACTGCAGGCAAGAGGTTATTCTTACGATAATTTTCAATGACTTCTTGTGGGTTGTATCCGCTCATCATAGACTCATAATACAAAGTCTGAAAAACCTCATTATCATTGACGTTAATCTTTTCTTGCTTAGCAAGCTTATCAATAATAAAAGTTACCTTTACGCTTGTTCTCGCCTTTTCCCTCTGTGCTTCATAGAGAGCTTTGCTTTTCTCCTGATTATTTTTCAGTTCTTCTATTTCCTCTGGTTTTAACATAGAAATTTCATTATTGAATAGAACATTCATTTCTTGTTCTAAAATATTCTCGGGTAAATCAAAATGAAATGCTTTAGAAATATTATTCAGTGCCTCTTCTTTCAACTTCTCGTTATAAAGCTTCATTTTAGATTCTTGTTCTAAATCTTTTTTAATTTGCTCTTTGAGTTTTTCTAAAGTATTTTCTTCTGAATCACCCAAAATTGCTTTTGCAAAAGAATCATCAATTGAGATTTCACCTCTCTGCTTAATGCTATTGAGCTTTACCTTGAATTCTACTGCCTGACCTGCTAGATTGGATGATTGATAATTCTTGGGAAAGGTTACATTAATCATTTTTTCTTCCCCTACATTCATACCAATGATAGAATCTTCAAAACCCGGAATAAATTGTTTGGAGCCAATGCTTAGATTAAAGCCTTCTGCTTTTCCGCCATCAAATGGTTTATTGTCTAAAAATCCCTCAAAGTCGATATTAGCAACATATCCACTTTTGAGTGTTGTCTCACTAGAATCTACAATCGGAGCGCGACTTTTTGCAAGTTCTGCAAGACGCTCTTCAACTTGCTTGCTAGTAATTTCTTCTAAGTCGAAGTTTGGCATACAAGAGAGGGCGTTATCCACAGTAAAATTAGGGGTGATTCCAATTTTTAATTCAAGTTCAATGCCGTTATCGTTTTCTTCAAATTTTACTATTAAAGGTTGTCCTATAACATCTTTTTGTTCTAATCCTAATTCCTTGATTGCATTAGCATAAAATGTGTCAATACTTTTTTGTCGGGATTCTTCTATGAGATTTTGTTTATAGCGAGATTTTATAACACTTATAGGCACTTTACCCCTCCTAAAACCGTCAATTTTAGCGGTTTTAGCATACTTATTTGCAAGCAAATCAAGCTGTTTATTAATTTCATCAGTAGAAATTCTACCGCTTGCTTTAGCATTTGCGTCATTTACTCTTTGTGCATTCATGGCAGTCCTTAAGGATTTTTAAGTTATAATTCGCGTATTGTAACCAAAATTTCATTGTTTGTAAATCTTTAAGGAGTAAAAATGTCAGATTCCAATACTCTTACCCCAAGAGAGGATTCTCTAAGTAATTCTCCAATTTCTATACCTCATATTCCTCAGCCACGTATCACTTCTATAGCAAACCTTAAGCAAAAATTAAATGCTACAAAGAATCTTTCTCCAAATTTTGGTGAGATTATTTCAGTAGAAACCAACATTATCAAAGCTACAGGTTTATCCCCAAGTGTAGGCGATGTGGTTTGGCTCATACGCAGTAATGAAACGCGCACAGAAGGCATTGTAATTGCAACACATAAAGAAATTTTTAGTGTCAGCCCCTTTAGCTTCACAGAGGGCTTTAAAAGCGGCGATAAAGTTACTATTGCTAAAGAAGGGTTAAATATTCCTGTTGGAGAGGGGTTGCTAGGTAGGGTGATTAATCCGCTTGGCATTCCTCTTGATAATAAGGGAAATCTTAATGCAAGTGCCTGCACGCCTATTATTAGCACGCCCATATCAGCACTCAAACGCGGGTTAATTAATGAAGTTTTTAGCGTGGGAGTAAAAAGCATAGATTCTTTGCTTACTTGTGGGAAAGGGCAGAAAATGGGAATTTTTGCAGGCTCTGGTGTGGGCAAATCCACGCTTATGGGTATGATTGTTAAGGGCAGTATAGCGCAAATTAAAGTCGTAGCGTTAATCGGCGAAAGGGGCAGAGAAGTTCCAGAATTTATCGAAAAAAATCTTGGTGGGAATCTTGAAAACACAGTGCTTGTCGTAGCAACAAGCGATGATTCCCCTCTTATGCGAAAATACGGAGCTTTTTCTGCTATGGCAATAGCAGAGTTTTTCAAAGAACAGGGGCATGACGTTTTGTTTATCATGGATTCTGTAACAAGATTTGCAATGGCGCAAAGAGAAATCGGTTTGGCACTTGGAGAACCTCCCACAAGCAAGGGTTATCCACCGTCTGTGCTAAGTATCTTGCCGCAATTAATAGAGCGCGCAGGTAAAGAAGAGGGGAAAGGAAGTATCACCGCATTTTTTACGGTGCTTGTTGAGGGCGATGATTTGAATGACCCCATAGCCGACCAGAGTCGAAGTATATTAGATGGACATATCATGCTAGATAGAAACCTTACAGACTTTGGAATTTATCCGCCAATTAATATTCTCCATTCATCTTCAAGGGTTATGCACGATATTATTTCACAAGAACACAAAATTGCAGCAAGAAAATTCCGTCGCATGCAAGCTTTGTTAAAGGAAAATGAGGTATTAATACGCATTGGTAGTTATCACAAAGGCAATGACGCTGAACTTGATGAAGCCATTGATAAAAAGTCTCTTATGGAGGAATTTCTTGGACAAGAAGAAAATGTCCAATCAAATTTTAATGATGCACTAGAACAATTAATGACTATCACTCACTCCACCGCGTAATGTTTGAATCTCTGAATGATTGCTACTACATAATTATGATTTGTCATCAAGGCGCAATAAATTGAGATTCTAAGCGAGAATAGACCTAAGGACACAACCAAAATAAGATACCTTTATAATAAGATACCTTTGGCTGCCTCCTTATTAAACAGGATAAGATATGGCAGAATCATGCTTTCATGTCGCAAATGGAGCAATGTTATATTCCAACCTAAACTGCAAGTCTTTATTTGAGAAAATAATTTTCTATGACACAAAACAGCAAAGAATCTTATCTCCTCACTTTCATATACAGAGTAAGTTAAAGCAGGCACAAAATCTTATCAAACTACTTCATAGAAGTGTTTGTCTTGAATGCAAAAATCCCATTGATTAAGGAAGCTTGTTTTTATAAGTTTCAAAGAGAAATTATAGCGATATGTGTAAGACCAAGATTCAAAACATTCTATTCTGTTAAGCATAATGAACTTCATTTATTTTAGAATCAAACATGCGATGTATTAATTACGGCTACCCGGTTTATAGGCAATAGAATCCTTACACAATGGACAAGAATCAGCGGGATAAATATCAAAAGAGAAGTTAGCAAGAGCAAATAGAGGAAGGCTTAACGGAAGCTTACAAATAGGAGATTGTGCTTGTATCTTGCTTCCCTCATTGCCTTTTTGATTATTTGGTAGAATTGCCTTACAGAATCCACGATTTGCAAGCCCAGCAAAAGCTACAATTTTAGCCTCTTGTTGGGCTACACATTGAGCACTCTCAAGCGCGCTTCCTCCTGTGGTAATAATATCCTCACAGATTAAAACTTTCTCTCCTTTTGTTACTTGGAATCCTCGTCTTAACATCATCTCACTATTGACTCTCTCTGTAAAAATAAATCGCACACCCAATGCCCTAGCAAGTTCATATCCCGCTAAGATTCCACCAAGCGCAGGGGAACAAACACACTCTACCTCAATGGAATGCTCTTTGATTAACGCGGCTAGGCTTAGAGCTAATTTCTGCGCTATCTGAGGATACTCCAGAACTTTTGCTGATTGTAAATAAAATTTTGTATGATTACCGCTACTTAAGAGAAAGTGTCCTTCCAATAAGGCATTGTATTTCTTATAAATATTTTCTATGTTTATTGCAGTGTTGTCTGCCATACTATTCTCCAAATATATTGATTTAAAGCCATTGATAATTATCCAAATTCTCTAAAAGAACCTTAAATCTTAAAATCCTTATACCCAGATATTAAGCGTTAATAAGATTATCAAATGTATTCCTTGCACTTAAGCATAGAATTTTGCGCACTTACTTCATACAATACCTTAACACTCTTTCAGATAGAGAAACAAGGTTGTCTGATGTTTATGTGTATAGTTTTGTCAAGTAACAGATAAAACTCAACAAAAGCTCTTAAAACTCCATAATGAATGATAACAAATTTTAGTAACCAACTCTTTATTGCTTTACTTGTTTGCTCTCACTGCTTATAAGTTCTTTATCCAAACTTTTACCTCTGTTAGTCTAAGACTAAGAATCTCCCTTATCATTCCTGCGTATAATTACCCACATTCTCTTTAAGATTTACTCAATACTTCACGCCTTTAGATAAGGTGCTTTCATTTCTGATTGCTTTCAAATTCTATGATTACTATGACCCAAGATTAAAAAAGATAGGTGCATAAAGAACATAAAAAACAAGATAAATGCTCTCTTAGAATAAGATTCTGTGTTGTTTTTATGATAGATAATACAAAACAGATTTTTGAGATACATGACAAACAAGAGGGGTGAGAGTTCTTAAACATGTATAACGCACAATACTTCATGAGGGATTGCAGATAATAACACTATAATCCCCCAATAATCTTGACATTTTCCATTAAGAATCACCCCACCTTAATTACCACACATTAGGTAGGAATACAAGCTTGAGCCTGATTGAAAGATTATATCACCCTTTAGCAAGATTCAATCAATAGCTACATGCTCTCTATCTCTGCATGGCTCTCTTAAAGAGAGATTTGCCTTATCTCTTGCATGTGTGAATCCTTGCTGCAGTGTTGTGAATCTTTTGCATGTTTTATGCTTGTATTCTTAATGCTGAAAGTTCTTTTGTAACTCTCAAGCTTCTTTGTGTAGTTTATTTTACTATGACTCACTCCAATACTTCGTTAGACGCTCTCTCATGCTTAGATATTGTTTTATGAATTTTCTTTATCTCTCTCATTAAATGCTTCAACTCTTTTTGTTCTTTGAGTGAGATAATGCTAGGCTTTTTATCTTTATTTCTTGTATGCTTTAATCCCTTAATGCTCTTGAGACTCTTTAAATGTTCTTATTCTCTTGTTTATGACTCTCCTCTTTTATCCTTAATTGCGAATCTCCATAAGAAACATAGTTGTGTATTGTTTAAAACAAAAAAAGGGGGGGGTTCTACTTTTCTCTATTCTTGGGCATAGTTTAACGCCGCTTCTAATTGCGTGTAAGAAAGTGTGTGAAAGTCAGTAAGCTTGTACTTAAGGATTAATCTATCATTAGAGAAAATAAGATTATTATCAATTAATTCCTTGCTCTTTATAAAAATTTATGAATATATCCAAATTGATAGTCAATACACGCACTATCAAGAGACGTCTTAATTATGAGTGTCTCAAATAATGTTGTATAACATCTATATCTTAATAACTTCTTCTTCCTTTGCCTTTACCATAGATTCTATCTTTTTGCTATGCTCATCAGTAATTTTCTGAATCTCATCTGCACCCTTCTTGCTTTCATCTATGGTTATTGTCTTATCTTTTTCTAGCTTTTTAATATTATTGTTGGAATCTTGACGAATATTGCGAATGGCTATCTTTGCTTTTTCCCCCATTGCACGTGCTTGCTTGGCGGTTTCTTTACGTTGCTCCGAAGTCATAGGCGGAAAGAATAATTTAATAGAATCAGCACTTGTATTGGGATTAACACCAATGTTTGCTTCTTGTATTGCCTTTTCAATATCTTTAACCAAGGGTTTCTCCCATGGGGTAATAATAATGGTATTGGCATCTTGGGCGAGTACTGTTGCTACCTGAGACAGAGGCATAAGAGTGCCATAATAACTTATGCGAATATTATCAAGTATGCCGACATTTACTCTACCGCTTCGCAAAGTAGCAAAATCTCTTTGCAAGGCATTGAGGCTTTTTTGCATGGAATCTTTTGTATCTTTATAGATATCTTGTAACATAACATCTCCTTGACTCTAAAGGGCTTACTTAAATTCGCAAATTCCTGTCTCATCTTCTTATTTTTTATCTTGTGTCTTTGCAGGCACACTAGAATCTATGCTAGGATTAGCATTTGTTGTAGGAGTAGGCGCACCAAAAACACTTGCTGGAATGTCGGTATTACCTTCCATATTTGGTGTGAGTTGGGGTTGAGTGGCATGGAGTTTAGGATTACTAAGAGGCGTGGTATTGCTTGTATTAAAGCCATCAAATGGCACAGAAATAGGCAGAGTCTCTTTAGGTATATCAACGCCATCTACAATGCTTTTGTTCGCTTTTACATTATAGAGATAGCCTAATGCAATAGTATTTGCTATAAAGATAAATCCTAAAAGCATAGTAATCTTCGCCATAAAATTCGCAGGTCCTTTTGCGCCAAAGAGACTTTCATTACTCCCGCTATAAGCACCTAAACCAATGCTTGAGCTTTTCTGCAATAAAACGACAACCACTATTATGACAGATAAAATAGCTTGTAAGACAATCAAAAAGCTAGTCATAAACACTCCTAATACCTCGATTTTGCAAATCTCTATAAGCAAAGAAAACTTTAATGCACAACACAAAACACAACATTTCAAAAATTTGAAAATAAGGATTCTATCAAAATAAGATTAATAGCAATCAATAAAAGATTAACTTTGATAGCTTAGAGAATATCAGAATATCAATAGTATGCCTTTCAGGCTCATAATTTTAGAAGCTCTAAAAGCTACTGCTTTTTCTCTGATAGTGTATTCTCTGATTGTCTGCCTGCGTGAATAAGAGAATCATAATAGCCAAAGTAATCCTTACTTTTCTTGGAGGCAAAGACATAGGTGAGCGAACCACCTCCATCAAAATGTATGCGCGTGTAAAAAGGGGATTGTGCCGTGATAGAATCAGGGAGAACAATATCATACTGATAAATTGTGCTTAGATTCTGACAATTCAGCACAGCAAGTGTTTTACTACCTACAATAAACACAAGTCCTGCCGCGTACTCATTGCAAGCTTTAGGGAGATTCTTGGGTGTAGGGTCATGCTTTCCTTGTGAATTAAGAAATCCCATAAGCAAATCTGAATTAATAAAATCTATAAAAGAATATTGCGATGAAATGGTATCGTAGCTATATTTATCTGGAGCGATTAAAAAGGCTTTATTGTTGTAGATTCTAAAAATGACTTTATCGCCCTCTTGCGGCGTGAGTCTAGGGGTAGGTAAATAAGGTTGCTTTAACTGATTAAAGGGAATAACCTTAGCAATAGCATTGACTCCTTCAATATGAATAATCTCAACATTTGCCACGATTGCTTGATAGGATTCTAAATCGCGCGTGATAATGCCTACTTCTCCTATCCTAAGGCTCATATTGGGCAGTGTAATAAGTGTTTTGTCTTTATGAGATTCTATATGGCTAATTTGTGTGATTTCAACTTGAGTAAGGTTTCTTACCTCTGTGAGTGTGCTATCTGAAATTGCAAGTGTTTGTGGTGTTTTAGGTGGATTATCTTGCATGTAGCTTTCATGGATATTGCTTTGAGCATGCAAACCAAGACAAAAGAGAACAAACACACCAACAAAGAAATATCGCAACATATCATCTCCATTTCAAAATACATGCGGCATTATAACTCAAGTATCTTAACAAGGATTCAATGCGTGAAAGTGGATTGGTTGCAATACTGCACAATACTGCATGTTGCATTGCTAAAAGAGATAAAACGATGACCTAACCCGACGACCCAACTAATGAAAGACAACTAACAATGCTTAGTGAAAATAATCTGAATCTGTCTTGATTTGTTTTTTTTTTTTTGTATCATGAGTTTGTCATAAATGAAAGATTCTACAATCCTAAGAGGGGGAGCATTAATGTGCAAATTAACACCTAAAAAATATAACGAATATAAAGAAGATATGGAGGAGCTATATAGCTTGTTTGAAAAGCATAATAGCAATAGTTCCTTTAGGGTAACTTGCTTAGGGATTTATAATAGTGGGAAAAGCTCTCTGCTAAATGCCTTAAGCGAATCTTATGATAATTCATATTTTAAAGTAGCAGATATAAGAGAAACAAAAGAGATTAAAGCCATAGATATAGACGGATTTTGTTATGTGGATACCCCCGGGCTTAACGCGACAGAATCTGATGATAAAACAACGTATGAGGCTGCTAAAGAATCAGACATCAATCTCTTTGTGCATAATATTAACACAGGCGATTTCAACCAACCAGAACGCGAATTTTTAGAACCTTGCGCACTAAATTGGGGCGATAATGAGAGATTCTTGCAAAGCACCATATTTGTGCTTTCGCGTCAAGACGAAGTCGATGATGAAGAGAGGCAAATACAAATAGTCAAAGAGAAAATCCAAGAACAAATCAAATCTATTTTTGGTGCAACAACACAGCCTTATATCATCAGTGTTTCAGCAAAAACCTATTGCAGAGGCAAGGAAAAGGGCAGTAGCCAGCTTATAGAAAAAAGTAATATCCCAGAATTACAGGAGCTTATCCTCTCAATGAAAGAGGAGATTGCAAAAATACGCGGACAAAGGATTGAGAAAAAACACAGGACAATTTGCGAAAAAATAGAGCGTAGAATCCAAGCATTGCAAAAAGAACGACAAAAAATCATCAAAGAAAAAGAAACCATGCAACGAAAAATGGATGAACACATACGTTTAATAAACGAAACCTTGCAGACGTTTAATGAACGCAACTTTGCAGACGTTTATCAGATGTATAACTGGATTTTTCGTAATTGAGAATTTATTTTAATTAAGGAGTAACTATGCCATTACCGTTTTTAGCATGGGCAGTAGCAACAGCAACAACTATCGCAATTGGAAAAACTATCTATGATGCTTTCTCAGACGATAGCTCATCAAGTACATCGAGCAATAGCAGCGATGCACAAAGAAGATATCGGGAAGAACAAGAGCGCGAAAGAAAAAGAAGAAAGGAAGATTTTATACGAGAGTCTCATCAAGAAATGCGGGAGAAATATGGGGCAGAGACTGTTATAGAAGATTCGCATTTCAAGCTTATCCAATCTCATAAGCTTGATAAGTTAGAAGAAAAGGCAAACAAAATAGAAAATGACATACAAGAACTACAAGAGTTATTAAAAGTGCTTGATATTCTTGGAATAAACAGCAAAAAACACTTCGGATTTCACACTGAATGCTAGCTTGGTGATGATAGGCGTTTGCTTCTGACTTTCGCTAGGGATTAAAGAATCTCAAAGAATCGCAACAGAGGTTTTTGCAGGTTAATCAACAAGATGAGTTGTTATTGCTCTGAGCGCGCTGAAGAATCACCTGTAAATCCTATCAAAGCCATAGAGATAATTCCCCTCCAAAGCTCAAGAACGTGAGTTTATCATTCTGCAAGTATGCGAGCGAAACCATGCTAGAGAATAGCTAAAGATTGATAATCTTTGCAAACCCTACAAACATATCATGATGAACTTTGCGGGCAAGATAGGAAATCAAGATGGACACAACAAGTCAAAGATATTGTGAAATTTTCAAAATATCAAACCACACCATTATTAAGGATTAAGATGCAAACATCATTAGAATCATTTTATCACGCATTGGAAACTCTTGAAGTCAGAGGTATCAATGTCGCAGAAAAGCGCAAGGAGATTCAAGAAGAAGTAGAAAGATTTAAGAAAGAAGTGGAAAGTGTCAAGCGGCATGATATAGAGGATAAAAAGATGAGCGACCTTATCAATGAGCATCTAACAAGCATGAAGTCTAAGATTGGGCAATGGGAACAATATTTTCAAGAGCAAGCAAAACGAGAGAAATTTCGTGAATCCTTGGAAAATAATTTCATCATCATCATCTATGGCAAAGTAAAGGCAGGTAAAAGCACCTTAGGTAATTTTGTCGCACAACACTGCCTAGGAACACAAAAACCCGAATTCCGTAAATATGACAAAGCAGGCGAACATAAGACAAAGGAGCTTGAAGTACAGGAAGATGGTTTTGCAGTCAAGATAACAGAATGTACAAGTGAGATTCAGCTTTTTAAGCTTGGTGGTATGGTTTGGGTAGATACGCCCGGACTTTCATCGATGACAAAAGAGAATGGTGAGCTAGCAAGCCAATATATAGGGGCTGCTGATTACATTATCTTCCCCACAAGCTCAGATGCCCCGCTGCAAAATGATGAGATTACCCAAATACAAGAACTTATAAGGCTAAGTAAGCAGGATCATATCAGGCTGATTATTACTAAATCTGATAGGACAGAAGAGGATGAAATCAATAATGAAATCGTCAAAATCCTACACAATAAAACCGCTGAAAATAGAAAACTACAAGAAGAGGATATAACCAATCGATTACAAGACAACTTAAAAGACAAAACTAATCAAACATATCCTAATTTCACAGCCGATAAAGTTTTTTCTATCTCTGTCATAACGGCTAAAAAGGGATTAGAGGAAAATGACCAAGAGCTTTTCGAGGGAAGCAATATCACAAGATTCTATGAATCCATGCGAGAAACCCTAGAGAAAGCACCCAAGCTCAAACAACAATCCCCCTATAAGACACTTATTGCCTTGATAGATAGCATACTGCAAAAAGACAGCAAGCAGGATTTAAAGGGAGTGCGAAATGATTTGGAAGAAGTGCGAAAACTCATTAAATTAAAAAGAAAAGAGTGCGAAAATCTTGTTGCCAATCTTCGGACAGAAATTGGACTAAAAATTAATCACAAGATCGCTACCCAAACACGAGGGATAAACAGGCATAACTTTGAGAGTATTTTTATCGCCTTGCAAGAAGAGATTAAAACAGAAACGGAACAAAGTATTCAATCAGAATTTGCAGAACTTATCGAGGATTTTAGCATACGTTTTAATGTGCTTATGCCCAAACTTGATACGGAAGTAAAAGATGAATATGTAAAGGTAGAGAGGGTGAAAGAAAGATCATTGTTGGAGCGCACAATTAACTTTCTTACATTGGACTTATTTTGCAGCGAAGAAACTAGCACAATAAAAAAAGTGATAGGTAATAATATTGATGAATTGAAAGAGCATAATCGCAAGATGCTTCAAGACACCTATCAAAAGAAGTACTTGGAAAAATGTAAGAATCAGATAGAGAGGCAATTATTCGCGCCTTGTGATTCTCTTGCAGGGGAATTAAACGCATGTATAACAAGGTTTGAAGCTGCGTTATCAAGGCTTAGAGACAAAATCTCATCAGAAGATTCAAAGATAAATTAGGAGGATAATATGCTACGAGACGCACAAGTGTATAGAGAGATTAAGGAAGAAATACAGCGGCTCAAAATTCCGCTAGTTAATTTAATTCTAAAAATATGCGAGGAAAGAGACATAGCAGAGAAAGAGAAAATAGAAAGAGACATAGCACAAGTCATTGAGATATTGGAATCTAAGCTTACAGATTTCCACCCTAAGCTTATGCTTTATGGCTGCTATAACGCAGGTAAAAGCACGGTGATTAACGCGCTCATTGGTAAGGAGGTAGCCAAAGTAGGCGACAAGCCCGAAACAAGCGAAATAACTTCCTATCAATATGGAGATTACGAACTCTTTGATACACCCGGACTCAATGCGCTCATAGAACACGAGAAAATCACTAAAGAGCATTATGCGCGATGTGAGCTAGTTCTCTTTGTCTTAAGCAATGACAATGTAGAATCTGATTTTGTCTATAAAGAGATAAAGACCATCATAGATGACAATAAGCCCATCATTATTGTGCTGAATAAAAAGCAAGATTGCAGTGAAGAGGAATTGTGGCTTTTACAAGAAAAGATTTATGACAACCTTGTAAAACTTGGCTTAACCAAAGAAGACACACAAAAACAGGTTTCCGTCTATACAGTCAATGCGCTGAGTGCATATAAGGGCAGAGTGGGGAATAAAGATGGACTTTTTAAAAGCAGCGGTTTTTCACCTTTAGAATCTCGCATGCAAGAGCTGCTCACACAGAGCGGAGACAAAGAAATAATGAACACCTGCAATCTCAGTATCGAAACATTCGTTAAAAACACACTAGAATTCATTGATAAACAAATCAAAAGCGACCCGTTAAAACTGCTAGAAGCATGTATTACACGTCTGCACAAGCAAAAGAAAGCGGAGCGTGACCGTCTTGAGTACCTCATTAACGCTGAATTAAACACCTTAGCTACAAGGTTGAAAGCCATACCGCTCTCTGAAAGCTCAAGCGCAGAGACAATGGCACAGAGTGGCACGGAAAAAATACAGCACAAGCTTAATGAAGAATTGAGAATAATTGTTCAAGACATTAACGAAGATATTCACAATGTACAAGCAGCTTGTGAAAAAATACAGATAAATTATACGGTCAGAAAGGAAAGGTATCATTCTGATGAAGACGCCACGGAGAAAGAGAAGATATCAGCTATCCTCTCAGCATTACAGGCGGCAATAACGGCACTAGCAACCAAGTTTCCCGTTATTGCCATAGTCGTACCCATAATTGAATCTATTAAACGCTTTATTGAAACTGCACAAGAAAAGAATGCAAGAATGAGGGCACTAGAGTTAGAATACCAACAAAAAATCCATGACATCATTAATTCCTTGCAAGAGGAGTTCAACAAGGGAAAAGAAGATGCTCTAAATACTATATTTGACCCTGTGATTCAAGAACTCACGCAAGAATCAGAGAATAAGAAGAGAAATAAGAGAGAATTGCGCGAGATGAAAGAAAAAATAAATGCTATACTGGATAAACTGCCCGCCCGTGATGATAAAACCTTAACACTAAGTTGTGCTACCCTTGCATAATAAAAGCTTTTGGCTTTTTACTTAATGCTAGTGTTGTTACAAACAACCTTATTGCTGCGAGTTATGCCGACTTTTGCAATGATAACAAGACATGACTCAGCAAGAAAAAATAGCATGTCTTTGCCGTGTTTCAAAGCTTGTGGTTAGGATATTGACGCTGCTTGTGTTGTTTGATAACCATGAATAAATAGAAATATTCTTAATTTGGTCTCAATCATTAAAGCAAGGGTTAGTTTGTAACTTCACATTCTTGTCTCGCGACGCGCTGTAATGTCTCTATGGAGAAGAAGACTTTTTGCTCAATAAAGGACAGTTATTAATGAATCTTGGGGTTTAAGACTTTCTTAAGTTGTTTTGTTGTTATTAATTCTAAAAGACAATCATCATGATATGCTATAATTGAAACCCCATTTTGTTCTAAAGGGACTATTTTGCAAAAACTAAGAACATTTGTCATGGTTTATATGTTTTGTTTGGGTGTCATGTTTTCAACCTCTCTAACTTTGATTCGGGCAGAGATGTTTGGACAATTAAGTGAAGAAGAATGGCAATACACTTATCAATTTTGTATGCAGGAAAATGTTAATGCCTGCAACTATCTTATTGGTAATGGCTTAGTGAGTGTTGAACATTGCTATACGACACAATGTGATACGGTAGCAATGATTTATATCATAGCAGGACGATTTGTTGAAGCCCTGCCCTATTTACACAAATCCTGCGAAGCAGGCAATATGAAAAGTTGCTCAAGCTTAGCTGATACTTATTATTTCTATTTAAATGATTATTTTAACGCAAAAAAATATTATGAATTTTCCTGCAATAACAAATATAGCACAGGTTGTTATGGTCTAGGTCTTCTCTATGGTAAGGGGCAAGGTGTACGCCAAAGCTTTGAAAAAGAAGATGATTTTTATAAAAAAGCGTGCAGCGGTAAAGAATCTCTGGGCTGCTATAACTTGGGTGTGAGGTTTCAAAGTAGCACAGAAACAAAAAATTATCAGTCTATTGCCAAGGAATATTATGGTAAAGCCTGTGATTATGGCTACCAAGAGGGTTGTGATAGATACCGAGAATTTAATGAAGCAGGCATTAAGTAAGCACGTGTTTTAGCCACTTAAAAGCGCGACTCATCTGCTAAATGCTAGCTTTATTCAACTCCTCAACTTAAGATCATTTCATCACTTAAGCTACATGCCTTTTATAATTTAAGAACTAGATTAGGAAATATTAATGCTATGATGATTTAATCATACTCTCTTTAAGTTGTATCTCTTTTAGAAGAAACTTGTTAATTGGCAAAAAGAAAGCAAGGATATATAGAGCTAAACAATATTTTGTAGTCGCATTTACAAAATTAGTGTAGAATCTTTAGTCATGAATAGGTTTAAAGCATTAATTTGGAATTAATTTTGCTTTATTGAAACAATATGACATGGTAATTAGGGAGAATACTATGGATAATTTTTCAAAGGCTTTTGGCACTTCATTTGAAACATCTAAAGCTTACAATCTTGTATATAGTGCATTAGATTATCGTTCTTTAAGACAAGATTTAATTGCAGGTAATATGGCAAATGTTAATACACCTTATTACAGACCCAAAGATGTGCATTTTGAGGACATGTTAGCAGAAAAAGCGTCTCAAATTTTTGACAACAAGTCTCTTTCACAGAATTTGGAACTTGTAAGAGTTTTGCCTCAACATGTGCGGGGGCTACATCCAGATCGTCTAACAGGATCTATATTTTTTAGGGATGGGCATTTAGCAAGAAACGATGGAAATAGTGTGGATTTAGATGTTGAGACGAGTGAATTGGGCAAGAACTCCACAATGTATCAAGCTCTTACTTCAGCATTGAAAAAGCATAAGGGGATTTTTGCCTATGCTTTAGAATCTGGCAAGAATTTATAGTGGATTAACAAAAGATAGTGTATAATTAGTAAAAGGATTATAAAATGTTTTTAAGTACATTTGACATTAGCGGTTATGGTTTATCAGCTCAGAGAGTTCGTGTGAATATTATTTCTTCCAATATTGCAAATGCAAATACCACACGGACAGATGAAGGTGGACCATATAGAAGACAGGAAGTTGTATTTCGCTCCTTTGATTTCAATAAAGAACTCAATAAGAGATTAGCTAAAGATAATAATCTTCTTGAGTATAAAGACCCATTACAAGAGGGAGAATACGGTAGAAAGCCTGTTCCACCAATTAGCGGCGTATATGTTGATAAGATTGTGCGAGATGATAATAAACCGCTTATGAAATATGATCCTACTCACCCCGATGCGAATGCACAGGGCTATGTTGCTTATCCAAATGTCAATCCTGTTGTGGAAATGGCTGATTTGGTAGAAGCGACAAGGGCTTATCAAGCAAATGTTGCGGCATTTCAAAGTGCTAAGAATATGGCAAATAACGCAATTACTATGTTTCAGGCTTAATGCTGATAGAATTTTAATTTAAGATAATATTAAAATAGACGATATTATAATAAGTATTTGTATATTTATATATTTAAGGAGAAATAAATGGCACAGATTACACCAATTCAACCCTCTGGATTTAATAATATTTCTCTAACAGATGTTAATAATGAAGTTAATGGGAGACAAGGAGATTTCTCTTCACTACTTAAAAAATCCCTAGATGAGTTAAACGCATCTCAAGAGAAATCAGATAGAGCATTGGCAGACATGGCAAGCGGACGGGTAAAAGACTTACATCAAGCTGCCATTACCATTGGTAAGGCTGAAACAAGCATGAAGCTTATGTTAGAAGTTAGGAACAAAGCAATCAGTGCTTACAAAGAGATTCTAAGAACACAAGTATGAATTCTTAACCCTTTAATATTAATATCTAATATATGCAAGGACGCAATATCTCCAATAAAGATTCTACTAATCAGCCTATTCAAAGGGGGGATACTACCAAAAGCCCCTCTCAAAACAATCAACCTAAAACTTTCTCAAGTGATTCTGCTCTACATCATAGCCATTCATTAAGACAACCTCATCTGCAAGCAAACAAACAATCTAGCCTTGAGAGCAGCTCTGATTTAGAATCTAAAATCCAAAAAAACTTGGCTTTTATGGCAAACTCCATACAAAAGGATGCCACTCATACTCGTAAGCCAAAGTTTGCTATGGATGACAATACAATTAACAACCATCAGGAAGGCAAGAAAGGCAAAAAAAGTCAGGACATAGAGATTGACAAGGTCAATACTATCAATGCAAAACCCCTTGAAAACACTGCAAAACTATCAGCTTTTGAAAGAAACTCTTTTGATGATAAGGATAATAGCGAGGGTATTGATTCTATTATGCTGGACAATATCTCTGAAAACTACCAATTCCATAAAAAAGATAATCTTTTACACTCCTCAGATTTTTTTCCCCAACAAATCAATGCTATTAAACAAGAATCATCTACAAAAGAAACCATCAATGAACAGGCAGAGGTTTTTAAAGCAGGGAGGCTTTTTCTTGTCTTAAGTATCTTTACACTTTCGTTTAGTATCTTTCTCTTTGCTGTTTATGCAAAGATTATTTCTAAACCGCCCATTATGGATCCTTACAATAAGAAATCAAGAGACTATCCGTGGTCTGTTAAAACGAATACAGATATTGCATTACGTGGGCAAATTTCTAGCTTTGATGATTATATTCTGACTTCCAGTCATAAGTTTTATAAAATAGGTGTTTATGTGCCATCTATTTATGAAGAAAAGCGAGAGCTTTTAATAAGTCTTATGAATCTTTACGGGAATTTTAATAAAAATTCCGTTCGCTTCGCTCTATCAAGGGGGGGGAATGTTGCTATTACTGACAATGCTAGTGCTCTTGTCGCAGCAAATCTTAGAGTTCTCAATCAAAAATTAGCAGCATTAGGTGTCTATAAGAAATGTACTTTTAGCTATATCAATAAAACAAGCCTTAAAGATTCTGAATTACAAACCATGATAGTCCATGCACAGATTGTTCGTGAAAAGGGCAGGGAAACAGCCTTTGATTCTAGAATCTTGCGCACTTTAGAAAATCTAAAAAATGCTACAATTACAGAATCTGAAGCAATGCGAAATCTCAATATAGCTCTAGTTGAATATAAGAATAAAGATATTGATTTATCTAAAGAATGTTATACGCCGATTTTTACTTACAATGCTGACGTACGTGATGGTGCAATTACAAGAATTGAGCGCGGATTTGATATAGCAGTCAGTCAGATTGAGCGAGAATATCCCTTTAATGAGATGATGCAGCCTTTATTGGGATTCACAAACTACGCAAAGAAAAACGTAGATGGCAAGGTATTTGACGATAAAATGAAATTCATTGCGCAATCAGGCGTGGAAAAGTATCGCGATGGAATCCTCTCTGCAAAACGTGACGGTAAAATATCTGGCGTTGCCGATAGGAGTGGCAATATTATCTTTAATAAACGTTCGCAAATTTCAACTAGAGAAGATGGGTTTAATATTAAACTCACTATTCCTCTCTCTTTGCAAGTTAAGATTCAACGCATTTTAGAGGAATCGCATAAGCAATATAAAGCACAGCAAATTGTTTCTGGAATCATGGACCCACAAAATGGAGAAATACTAGCGTTAGCCTCATCGGTGAGCTTTAACCCTAATCGCGGCAAGAGAAGCAAAAATATTCCAACTGCAATGCGCGTAGCAGCTGCAGAACGTTCTTTTGAACCGGGCAGTACGATTAAACCACTTGTTTTCTCTTATCTTCTCAATCGTAAAAAAATTAATTTCCAAGAGAAAATTGATTTACATGATGGCATTTATCAATTACGGACTTTTACAATACGAGATTCTGTGCCACTTAAAAGTGCTACTCCAGAACAGATTCTTATCAAATCAAGCAATATTGGCATGACAAAACTTACGAAGAATCTTAGCGGAACAGAGATGCGCACTCTCTTTGAGACCTTTGGAATAGGTGAAGCCACAGGCATTGATATTGCCAATGAAGCCACAGGCTTATTGCCAAAGGCTAGTATTTTAGGACGAGAAGTTGAAAAGGGCGCAGCTAGCTATGGCTATGGTCTGCGTATGAGTTTTATTCAGCTTTTACGAAGTTATGCAGTATTTAATAATGGGGGATTCTTAGTTGTACCTCATGTTACCAAGCATTTTATTTCTCCAGATTCTAAGATTTTTTATCCGACACTCGAGAAACCAAGGAGAATTATCAGCAAAGAGAGTGCCGATTTCATGCAAGGGCTTTTGCATCGTGTTGTTGTAGAGGGGACGGCAAAGAGGGCAGATGTACCCGGTCTAATCATAGGAGGAAAAACCGGCACAGCCAGAGAAAAAGAAAAAGGTGCAATAATTTATAATGGTTCATTCTTTGGCTATGCAAGTGATGGGGCAAAAACTTACACTATTGGCGTGGTTATTTATGGTTCTCAAGCAAGCGAAGACTATTATGCGGGGCAAACCACTGCTCCCATATTTGCAAAAATCGCACAGTTACTTGTTCAAGAAGGTTACTTAAAAAAGAATAAATGAGATTACTCTATATGATAGGTAACGGATAAGCTGCTTCAATATTCTTAAGCAAAGCTTTAACTAGGTACAGAATCTTTAAAACATTTCTACAAAGCCGCCTTAATCCATACCATCGAAAATGCTAGAAACGCAGTTCCTTGACAGATGAATACTCTAAAAGGCTATGTCAGCAAAAACATTTTTCAATATTTTTTTTCAGAATGGACACAACACTCTCTACAAAATAACCATCAAAAGATTATCAAAGACTTTAGCAAATCATAAAATGAAGAAAACCAAATTAAGCTGACCAAGCAATTACAACATGAAAAGCGGAGCAACATTTTTTGAGCGAAGCGAAAAAATCAATGAGGGCGAAACGTAGCGAAGTAATCCTATTATTGATTAAAAATGAGAAAAAAGCATTTTTTGGCAGATTT
The DNA here is from genome assembly GCF_003364125.1 of Helicobacter sp. MIT 14-3879. Classification (NCBI taxonomy): domain Bacteria; kingdom Pseudomonadati; phylum Campylobacterota; class Epsilonproteobacteria; order Campylobacterales; family Helicobacteraceae; genus Helicobacter; species Helicobacter sp. MIT 14-3879. The sequence goes on along the minus strand of NZ_NXLP01000012.1, from coordinate 11,767 downwards.
ATTTCGCCCGCCCGTCCTTTTTAAAGGTTTTTTCAAACCTTGTAAGCTTCTTAAAAATAAGTGATATTCTAAGTTGGCATATTGAGACAATAGAGTATTTACAGGGTTTAGGATGGCATAAGATGACACATATAAAACTAAAAGATATTTCATCATGCTAATTTTATATGAGTTTATGCCTAATTGAAACAAGTCTTTTTAACAAAATGCAATATAACTAAGTTGCTCACAAAGACTATCATCATAGAATATAAATATCCTTAAAACGTAGTTTAAAATGCCAAATAAGATTCAAAGAAGTCAGAAAACAATATGACAAACATAGATTCCACTCACCATTTCTCATTAATCCCTATGAGGATGCAACTCGTTACATAAGGGGCAGCACAATAAGAAAATATTTTCTTGCCTTTACCTAGCTCGTGCAACGTAGAATAATATCTTTGAGCAAATTTAAAATATCTTATTTGCGCTTTTTTCTCACCTGCATCATTTGCTAAGATTCCCCCCACAGTAACACCATCTAGCTGGTTGTGCCTGCTTACTGAATCAATATAGAATTCCGAAAGGATAATATAACTGCGATATTTGTGCATTTCACGATAAGAGATTTTTGCGTATTCTGTATGTGAGATGACTTTTTTACCATTGAATCTTATAAAATTTCTTTCGCGTGATTGCTTATCAACTTGTTTATAATAGGTTTCAAGTTTCTTAGTATTGCGTTCTAGAATCTTGGAAACTTCAGGATTTTTCCAAGTTTTATTACGGTTATAGAGCGCATTCTCGTTAGCGTGAAGTATGACACAAAGGGACAAAAGCATTATCGTTCGCATACAAATCCTTTAAGCCAATATTTGCGCTTTCATCATGGCAGTATAGCCAAATTCTATTGCATTGAAATTTGCAGTAAAGACAGGTACATCACATTTACATTAATTGCAAGGTAATTATCAGCCTAGAGCATATTTTACCCCAAAGAGCATTAAACACGAGTTATTTTATAAGCTTATTCTATGGATTATCATAATCTGACGTTACTTGAGGATAAAAATCCCATTATGTTGATGAGGAAACTGCACAAGTGTTACGAAATCACTAACGCTCATTCTCGCATACATCACGAAGCATACGAACCAAGATTCTTATTCTGCCTTTGTTTGCAGTATATGAGACATGGTTGAGGAAAATTCCGAGAAACAAGGAGATTTTCATAAGCCTCGATACGATAAGTTACGATTTCTCACAAAAATTACTGCAAGATTTTGAATCTTAAATGCAACAACTTTGTGTTTTGACTTTATTGCTTTTTTATGTTAATATCATAAGCCAAAACATAGAAATTTTATAAGTTTAAAGGATCAATTATGAAGAAAAAAGCAATAACTTCAACCGTTTTGGGATTGGCTTTAGCATGCAGTGCTGCTAATGCCCAAGAAGGTGGCGCGTTTGTTGGACTTTTTGGTGGTGTGGGGCTAAATACTACTCACAGTGCGGCAAGTGTAAGCAATAATGCGGGGTCATCAAGTGGATTTAGCACAGAAACTGTATTTAATCTAATCTACGGGGCGAAGCTTGGCTACATACTTGCCATGAATCAAAACAATGCTTTTAGAATCTATGGTGATTTTACGGCAGGAGATTTTCGCTCAAATGATAGGTCATACTATCTGATGACAGCTGGGGGAGGCATTGATTATCTCTTAAGTTTTTCAAAGTTTGGTATTTTTTTGGGTGCGGGATATGGTTATGCTTTTGGGCAATTTATCAACGCATTGGAAGATGCTCGCCCTCATCAAGTTTATGCAAATGTAGGTTTTGCATGGAATATTTCTAAATTGCAATTAGAGCTTGGAGCAAAAATCCCTTTCTTTAAATACGCAGAACAAAACATGACATTAAATGCAGGAGGAACTAATATAAGCGGGACATTTTATGTGAGAACTACAGCACAAATTTATTTTGGTGCAAATGTTGTATTTTAGATTTTAGGTAGAATCTTATTGTTATGACACTTATTCAATTATGAATAAGTGTTACTATGTGCATCAAAAATTACTGTCTCTAATCAAAACAACGAATCTAAATTTTGAAATCAGCATAGTTCTTGTATGCGTCCATTTCTCGCCCATTTATTTTATTAAACTACTCTCTTTACTTGGTTGTGCAGATTGATAAAAGCTATTCCAAAGACCCAGCGAAATTACCTGTGATTTGTTATAGCCTAAGTAAATGGAATGTTTCTTATTTCTCTATCATGTTGTGCGTAGAGTTTTCAGTCAAGCTCTCTATCAAGTTACCTCTCTTATGGAATATATGTGTTGCTTAGATATTCTTTTACCTAAACGTTAAGTCTCCTATAAATATAAGTCTTGTGTCCTACTAGGTTATGTTTCTTAAAGAGTAGAGACATAAAGAGAAGAATGAGTAAAAATAAGCAATTCGCATGAGTAAGAGAACAAGGTTGCATTTATCAAATTGAGAAACAAGTGAGTATATGGATTTTTGTTTCTATTTATATTTGATTACTTATCCATAAACCAGCTAGGAAGCTCACGCATTCCAGAATCTTTAAACGCTTCTTTCATGCTTTTTGCATTCACGGGCGTCCAATATTCTAGGTTTTGGTTAAAGCTTTTTGCTCCTGAAAACATAAGATCCATATAACGCGCCTCACTGACACGCCAAAAACGTAAAGATTGATTAAAGTGAGTAGCATTCCTAAACATTTCACTTAGATTCCACACATTGCAAATATTCCAATTATCCAAAGGCTGATTGAAACTGCTTGCATTTTTAAACATAGCCCTCATATTAGTTACGCGCTGAACATTCCATGTATTTAGTGGTTGATTAAAACTGCTTGCTCCAGCAAACATCTCATTCATATCATGTACTTTAGAAACACTCCAACCATTTAAAGGCTGATTGAAATTGCTTGCATTTTTAAACATGGCTATCATGTTCTCTACGCGACTGACATTCCATTTGATAAGAGGTTGATTAAAGCTTATGGCATCTGCGAACATGCCCTGCATATTTTTTACAAGCCCTACATTCCATGTATTTAGCGGTTGATTAAAGTTCTTTGCATTTCTGAACATCTCGCTCATATTACGAACATTGCTAACGTTCCAATCATTGAGAGGCTGATTAAAGCTTATGGCATCTGCGAACATTCCTCGCATGCTCTCTACATTATGCGTATCCCACGCATTGAGAGGCTGATTAAAGCTGCTTGCTCCAGCAAACATTTCATTCATATATTTTACATGTTGAACGTTCCAATCATTGAGAGGCTGATTAAAGCTTATGGCATCTGCGAACATACCCTGCATGCTCTCTACATTACGCGTATCCCACGCATTGAGAGGCTGATTAAAGCTTATGGCATCTGCGAACATAAATTCCATATTATTTACATTAGAAACATTCCACTTGTTGATGGGCGCATTAAAATATTTTGCTTTATCAAACATGCCATACATATTTTCTACTTGACCAACATCCCAATCTTCTATACCACTAAAATCTTGTCTATTAGAGTTTTTAAAAAGCGCGCTCATGTCTGTGATAAGACTCGTATCAATGTCCTTAAGTGAATTCTTAGGATTATCTACTATTTGTTTCAATTCTTTTTTTGTACTGGGTTTATAGAACTTGGTAACGCTTGAAGTTGTGCTATATTCAATAACGCTTTCTTGATTGCCAAGAGAATCTTGTGAGGGAGCATTATGTGTTGTAGTTTTTGTTGTGGAATCTTCTTTTTTTCTATTGTCAAACTCTGCGTCATGTTTTATTGTGTCTTTAGATACACAGCCCATATAGCAAAAAACAATACACATTGTTACTATTCCTAAACACATTAGGCGCATATATTCTCCTTAAAGCAAAATTATAACATAAACCTAAAATAATGCGTTAAACGCCTAATTATTGCAATTTAATTTGTTGTTGTATAATTCTTTGTCCATTCAAACAATAGGAGTTATAATGGTAGAAACATGTTTATTTCCAGCCGCTGGTTATGGCACGAGATTTTTGCCAGCAACAAAAGCAATGCCCAAGGAGATGTTGCCTATTCTTACTAAACCCCTTATTCAATACGGAGTAGAAGAAGCACTTAATGCGGGGTGTAGAACAATGGCTATTGTAACAGGTCGGGGCAAAAGGAGTATAGAAGATCACTTTGATATAAGCTATGAGTTGGAACATCAGATAAAAGACACTTCTAAAGAGAAATTTCTTACAGAAATTCGTAACATTATGGAAACTGCCACTTTTAGTTACACAAGGCAAAAAGAGATGAGAGGATTAGGACATGCAATTTTGACAGGCGAAACACTTGTGGGGAGGAATCCTTTTGCGGTTATCTTAGCCGATGACTTATGCTTTAGTGAGGGTGAGGGTGTTTTAACACAGATGATGAGAATTTATGAAAAGTATCGCTGTTGTGTTGTGGCAATTGAGGAAGTGGATTCTCATGAAGCACATAAATACGGAATCATTGCTGCAGATGTCATAGAAGAGAAAATCTTTAGGGTAAAAGATATGATAGAAAAACCTCAAAAAGAGAAAGCACCCTCCAATCTTGCCATTATCGGCAGATATATTCTTACGCCAGATATTTTTAATATCTTACGCACTACAAAGCCGGGCATTAACGGTGAATTACAAATTACAGATGCTCTTTTGGAATTAGCTAAATTGGGCAGGGTGATTGGTTATAAATTCGAGGGGATTCGTTATGACTGCGGTAGCATTGATGGCTTTGTGCGCGCAACAAATGATTTTTACCAAAGAATGCAGAAATAGTTTTCTATCACACTTCAGAACAAAAATATCAAGATGAATAAGCCAGAGTTTTATTTAAATCCTCTCCCCTACACTCTTCCACAAGAGGAACACAACAGGCAATGTCTCTTCCTTGTGCCTTATTGCTTTTTTATTTTTTATTCTTCTCTTTGTTTCTTTGAGATATTAGAATTCCTTTAATTTTCTTTTTTATTCATTGAGTACTTTATCTGAACTTATAATTAACGCTTGGGATTCACTTTTTACCCTATGTGCTATATTCCTCAAGTCTCTTTTTAACTTTATCATGCAGTAATCTTTTATAAAGTTTTCTCTTTTTAAGCTTTTTAACCTTTAGATTCGCCTTTATTCTTTGGTCTATTGGCGTTTTTTAGGTTTTTTAACTCTCTAGTGAATTTCTTATTTTCTTGCAGATTCTCTCGCTTCCCTATCAGCCTTCTTCTAATGAATCTATAAGGGTGATTTACTCTTAGGGATTTCACACAAAGAGAATCTATAAATAGAGATTTCTTAAACTTATACAATGACTTGATTCCTTTTAAGTCTATTGTAAAGTTAATCATGTTACACAGAGAATCTCTTCTCTTTGAGATTCCTTATAGATTCTCTCTTGTGTTTGATAATGTTCCCTTTTTAATCATTGAGCAATTGAGATTCTCCAAGCTTTTTAACCTTTAGATTCTCTCTTATGCTTAAATTACTTTCATACTTGAAATTCTTATTCTCCCTTATGCTTGAGATTCCTCAATCTTTTAGCTCTTGAGATTCTTTTTATTCTTTTGCATGTTCCTTATCATCTTATTTCCTAGTTATTTTCTCTTTTATTCTCAAATTATTGAATCTTTCTTAAGAGAGATACCTTAGGTGGGAGAGTTATATTGAGTGTTCGGTAAGGATTAGAGAGGCAGCGTATCTTTACCCATTACATGCGTTATAGGTAAAGATGGCAATTTAAATATATAATAAGGAATCTTGTTGATTTTTACTAAGAACAATAAACCAAGTCTTATTGAGCAAAAAATGTTAAGATTTAGATACTCATTAATAAATAGCAAATTAAGAATATTTCTATGTTTGTAATTCATGATTCAATCTCTCGCAAGATATTTTCTATTACTTCGATTCTATTATCTGCTGTATAGATTGGTCTGCCAATGACAATAAAATCGCTCCTAGCTTTTTTTGCTTCTTGTAAAGTTGTTGCGCGTTTTTGGTCGTCTTTTAAAGACTCTTCTGACACACTTAATCGAATGCCCGGAGTAATAGCCAATAATGAAGTGGAAATACCTTTAATAATCTCTACTTCATTAATCGAACACACAAGCCCAGATATTCCTGCCCTATACGTAATCTCTGCTAGTCTCTTAACACCCTCTTTAACACTCATTCCATAAACTTCATAAAATCCTGCCTCATTAAAGCTTGTAAGTGCTGAAACGGCTATGACCAACATATTTGACTGATTTTGATTTAAGTGTTGTGAAATAGCACTCATTGCCTCAAAGCCACAACTCGCATGAATAGTTAACATGTTAATATGAAGTTTTTCGCATTCAGAGATAGAATCTAGCATAGTATTGGGAATGTCATAAAGCTTTAAATCTAAAAAAATTTTGTAACCCCTATCTTGTAGCATTCTTATAAAGCTTGCTCCATCGCGGATATAACTTCTTAAACCGACTTTTAGCCATACTTTGTCTGCACAAAGATTTATATTCTTGCATGCCCTACTTATTTCTGTAACAAGGGTTAAATTTTGTTCTTTGCTTGGCATATCAAGAGCAACACAGAGTCTCATTATGCTCCTTTCTGTTTGAGAGTGTTCGCGAACCTAAAGGCGATTTATATTCATGTAAGACTACATTCGCGAAAGCTTGCATTATCCCACCTAAAACAAGATTGACGCATGATTTGCTCAAGATACAAGATAGATTTTTAACCATAACCGCACTTTAGTGTGTATTTTACATTCAACTCACATGACTTGCAAATGAGCAGAGAACGCAAGAGTTTATTGATATTTTGGATATGATATATAATGACAAAAAGCTTACTTGTTTTTCACTATGCAAAGATTGTCTTTTGCAAAGCAAAGATAAAGTGTAAGATTTTAAACAACAATAAGAAATTAAGTTGTGCATGTCCTCATAAATCATTACAGATAATTTTCTAGAATCTAAATCTGTTAAGAATCTCTCTTCTTGGATTCTCTAATTTTTCTCTTTGTAAAATCTTGTGTTACAGAATCCCTCTTTCTATGGGTAGTTTTCGATGTAGAACCTTGTTTAGCTTTAGAATGCTCACTCATTTTACAATCTGGTTTTAGTGGCAAATGCCTTTTATTACGGCGACAAGGAGACGTTTTGGAATCTGCCAAATGCGACTTTGCGAGAACAGGCTCTGCAATGGATTCTTTATGTTTGGCATTCTCTTCAATAAGTCTAGCAATGTCATCAACACTTGCTTTGGCTATACTATCAAGCACGCCATTAACTAATCTAAAAGCATCTTCAATATTAAAGACCTTAGTAAGTTCGATAGCCTCGTTAATGACTATTGCCTCTTGCGTAGTAGTTTCTAAGAGTTCAAAAATCCCGATTTTTAAGATATTTTTCTCCACAATACCCAATCTCTTAATATCCCATTCTTTCACAAATGCCTGCATAACCTGCATGATAATAGTTTCATACTTGCAAATTCCATACAATAAAGAAAGCGCAAATTCCTGTTGTTTATGACGTATTTTTCTATCATCAAGGAAGACTGCAGCATGATCTATCGCACTATCATTACCTAGTTCTTTAGCATATAAAAGTTGCACGACTGCCACTCTCGCCTGCATTCTAGTTGCCATAAACACCCTTTAGATTCTTGGTTAGATTAATCTAACTGCCGATAAACGCTTAATAATTCAATGAGACTAGACATTGATTCAAAGCCTTTATTGCCTACTTTTATGCCCGCTCTATCAAGGGCTTGCTCTATACTGTCAGTGGTTAAGATTCCAAAGCTTACTGCACCTCCATATTTCAGCGTTACATTTGCCACACCTTTCGTAGATTCTGCGGCAACATAATCAAAATGTGGCGTACCTCCGCGAATAATTGCTCCTAACACACATACCCCATCATAATCACTGCTAGAAAGCACTTTCTCAAGAACAAAAGGAATCTCAAAAGCTCCGGGAACTTTGATTAAAGTAAGCTTCTCTACATCCCCCCCATGTCGCACATAACAATCCGTAGCACCCTCAATTAATCTGTCTGTTATCATGCTATTAAAACGAGAGCAAATAATGGCGATTCTTTCATGTCCCAATAATGACATTTTGCCTTCAATGATTTTCATGCTAGACCTTAATTTATGTACAATAGTTGCGATATTATAGCGCATATTTATGAATCTTACCCTAGAAAATCAGACATAAATAATATTGATATTAGGAGTCTAAAAGACAAAATTTAGTCTATAATTATATTTGAAAAATAAAGGTGTAGGTGTATGTATGGTCAAGAATACTAAGTATATTTTTGTAACAGGAGGTGTTTTAAGCTCGCTGGGCAAAGGGATTTCCTGTTCATCCATTGGCACACTCTTGCAACACTCTGGATTCAATGTCTCTATTCTTAAGATTGACCCCTACATTAATGTTGATCCAGGAACAATGAGCCCACTAGAACACGGTGAAGTATTTGTAACTGCCGATGGCGCAGAAACAGACTTAGATATTGGACATTATGAGAGATTCCTCAATGTCAATTTTTCGCGCAATAACAATTTTACCACAGGGCAAATTTATCTCTCTGTCATTGATAGAGAACGCAAGGGTGAATATTTAGGTAAAACCATACAAATCATCCCGCATATTACTGATGAAATCAAGCAGCGCATTAAAAAAGTAGGACACAACGCGGAAGTGCTGATTGTAGAATTAGGAGGAACTGTCGGTGATATTGAAGGCATGCCATATTTAGAAGCAATGCGACAATTAAAGCATGAACTAGGCGCAAATAATGTCCTTAGTATTCATGTAACACTTGTGCCTTATATCCGCGTAGCAGATGAATTAAAAACAAAACCAACGCAGCACAGTGTGCAAGAATTACGTCGTATTGGTATCAGCCCACAAATCATTATCACACGTTCTGAAGTTCCTCTCTCTAAGGACACAAAAGAAAAAATTGCACTAGCCTGTGATGTAGATTCTCACAGCGTTATCAGCGCAGAAGATGCTAGCACAATTTATAAATGCCCTATCAATTTTATTAGCGAGGGAATCTTAGAACCTATTGCTAGGGGATTACACCTACAAGAATTACAACCCGATATGCAGCAATGGGATTTATTGGTAAAAAAGATTCTCTCTCCCACTAAAAGCGTGCAAATAGGCTTTGTGGGTAAATATCTTACTCTTAAGGAATCTTACAAGTCGCTCTTAGAGGCTCTTATTCACGCAGGGGCTAATTTAGATACCAAAGTAGATGTCATCTTTATTGACTCTGAACACATTGAAAACACCAAGCTTGCTAATCTGCATGGCATACTAGTTCCTGGTGGATTTGGGGAACGCGGCATAGAAGGCAAGATAAAAGCCATACAATACGCGAGGGAACATTCCTTACCCTATCTTGGAATTTGCCTTGGCATGCAATTAGCATTAATTGAATTTGCATGCAATGTATTAAAATTACCCGATTGTAATTCAACAGAATTTAATAAAGAATGTCAAAATCCCATCATCTATATGATAGAAGATTTCATCGATACAGAAGGCAATAAGCAAATACGCACGCACACTTCTCCATTGGGTGGAACCATGCGGCTAGGAGAATATGAATGCTATGTGAAAGCAGATTCTAAACTTGCGAGGGCATATAATTATCAAAAAGTAATCAAAGAAAGGCACAGGCATCGTTACGAAGCAAATCCTAAGTACCGCCATAACTTTGAAGAAAAGGGCTTAGTTGTGAGTGGAGAATGCAATGGTTTAATAGAAGCAATAGAATTAGCTTCGCACCCATTCTTTATTGGTGTGCAGTTTCACCCAGAATTTACTTCAAGATTACAGAATCCAAATCCTATTATTATTGAGTTTGTCAAACAAGCCCAAAGACATAAACGATAATTAAGGCGAACTATGCAGATTCACAATGATAATAGGGCTAATCTTTCTTTTTCGCATGAACAAAAAGATTTTACGAAAGCAAACAAACATTATGAATCACACAAGCACAAGGCAGACAATGTTTCTTATCAGTCCAAAAATCAAGTCAATGAAAAAAAGTCAAGCAAGAAACAACCAAATTTTCACTCCCTTTACAACAGTGCTGAAGCAAAAAAAATCAAAGAAACACTCAAACACTTTCAAGAATCAGAAGAAATTAGAAGCATTCTTAACAAGAGATTTAAAAATTATTCCTTTGTACGTAAGTTAAGTCAGATTCCTCATCCACAGGAATTGCTCAATAATATAGAAGCAGCACAACTTGTATGTCAGAGCATTGCAAAAAACGAAAGGATTATTATTGTAGGCGATTATGATGCAGATGGAATCTGTGCAACTTGTATTATGTTAGATTTTTTTGAAGCAATGGGGTATGAAAACATTGACTTTGCAATGCCCAATCGTTTCAAACATGGTTATGGATTCTCTCGTGCGCTCTTTGAAGAAATTACTAGTAAGTATAATGATATAGCCCTCATTATCACAGTAGATAACGGAGTAAGCAGCTTTGAAGCGGCTAATTTATGCAGGCAAAAAGGCATAAAGTTTATTATCACCGATCATCATACATTAGAAGTTGATCATGATGGTAAAATCAAGATTCCAGATTCTCATTTTATGATTAACCCACAACAAAAAGATTGCTTATTTCCTTTTAAAGATATTTGCGGTGCGCTTGTAGCATGGTATTTTTGTTGTGCAATAAAGATTCTTATCCAAGATAATATTTTAGAATCACTCAATCCCCATAATCCATTAATGCAGTCTTACAAAAACAATCTCTCTAATACCTGCATGAAGTCTTTTTTACTGCTTGTAAGCATTGCCATTATTTCTGATGTTATGCCGCTTAATGCAATTAATTATACTGTCTGTGATTATGGATTATATCATTTGATAGAGGATAACCGCCCTGCATTTCATGTTGTTAAAGAATATTTTAAGTGTCCTGTAGATTCTCAAATGCTAGGATTTAAATTTATTCCACTCTTGAATGCGGCAGGCAGAATTGATGATGGCACTATCGCTCTAAATTTCTTAAGGTCTAGCAATATTACGGAAGCAAGAATACATTTTAATCGGCTCAAAGAACTCAACGCCCATCGCAAAAACCTTCAAGAACAAGTATCACATAAAGCTTTTCAATCCTTGAAGTACATTACGCAAAATCCACATATCTGCTTTGCTGTAGGAAATGATTGGCATGAAGGTGTATTGGGAATTGTTGCAGGTAAAATGGCTGATGAATTTTGCAAGCCTAGCTTCGTGCTGACAAATATTAATGGAATTTGCAAGGGCAGCGGAAGAAGTTACGGTAATATAGATTTAATTACTAGTATGCAAAAAGTCGGACATTTACTCAATCGCTATGGCGGGCATATAGGGGCTGTAGGTTTAGAGATTAAGGAATCGCATATTGAAGAGTTTTTAGAATGTTTTAGCCCTGTTTATGTGGAAACACAAAAGCAGCATGACATTTTGGGCATGCTTTCGCTCAAGCTTGTAAATAGGCAAACTTTTTTGCATATAGAATCTTATGAGCCTTATGGCAATGGAAATACCATGCCAAAATTCTTCTTCGAATTGGAAATTGTTAAGTGTAAAAAAACCAATCAAGGCTTTCTTGAATTTCAACTTCTTGATTCTAGTTCTAACATTCCTATCAAAGCAATGTTTTTCAGCACGAAATACGTACAAATGGAGTTTAAAAAAGAAGATAGATTACAA
>NZ_NXLP01000071.1:0-5510 GCF_003364125.1 Helicobacter sp. MIT 14-3879 | reverse complement strand
CAAGTTATGATTCTCAAGCCATGTTGTTCAGTTATGTTGTTCAGTCTAATACTTATGCTCTGTAAGCAAATGATTTATGCTTGCGCACATAAGGCTATGGTTCTATCTCCATATTGATTCAGTAAAATCCTTTTTCACTGAAGTTCTTGACACTAGGATTTTATTCACGAAGTAACACTTCATTGAAGTTAAAGGGATTTTGCAAGTATGATTGCGTGTTTGCAATCAATTATTGGGTGCATACCAATTTCCTGCTTAAGCCTGAGAGATAGAGATAGTATTATTCAAGTGAATCTCATTGCTCTTTTATCGAGGCATTCGCAGTGGAAGTTATCAATGAGATTCAGAAATAGATATTGCATACTCATGAATTCGGCATTTTGAGTAATTAAAATGAGAGATAAATAGTCCAATGAATTTTTGTGTCAAAACAGCACAGATAACAAGCTTTAGCATCCTCATAAATGCTTTTTAGTATAATAATTATTGAATTGGGATTAACTCAAGATTTAGCTTTATAAATAGCTTCAAAAGGATTAATATGCAACATAACATCGCAGAAGAGTCAAAAAAAACACAAGAAGTCAATAAAACATCTACCATTAAGGGTTTTGAGAAAATAAAACTTATCTTCATTCTAGCCCTTATGTCAAGTATCGCACCTCTCTCTACAGATATGTATTTGCCCGCACTTCCGAGTGTGAGCAAAAAGTTTGCAGTTGATGATTTTTATACGCAACTCTCCCTTGCTAGTTTTTTCATTGCTTTTGCTTTTGGACAGCTTATTTATGGACCATTAAGTGATGTTTTTGGTCGTAAAAAGCCATTGTATATAGGTGTATCTTTGTTTATAATCTCTAGTATTGGTTGTGTTTTGGTAGATTCTATTTATGCTTTTATTGCCCTACGTTTCTTTGAGGCTTTAGGCGGCTGCGCGGGTGTAGTCATTGCGCGTGCAATTGTCAATGATCGATTTATGCTTCAAGAAGCTGCAGCCATTTTTGCACTTATGATGGTGTTTTCTAGCTTAGCACCTATGTTATCACCGTTTTTTGGTGCCGTTTTACTTGAATTTTTTTCATGGCATAGTATTTTTATGACATTGTTTCTTCTAGGTATAGCATTATTGCTACTGATAATTTTCGCGCTTAAAGAGAGCGCACCTCATTTAATGCGCGAGAAATTTTCACATAGAGAAACAATCAAAACGTATCAAATTATTCTTAGAGATAAGGTATTTACGGTGTATGTATTCTCTGGTGCGCTTGCTATGGCTGCTATGTTTGCCTACATCACAGGCTCTTCATTTTGTTTTATGAATGTTTTTGGACTTAGCAAAAATACATACAGCATTATCTTTGCACTTAATGCGCTTGGTTTCGTAGTCTGCGCAAACATCAATGCGAAGTTTGTGCTAAAAACATCACCTTTTATAATTCTGCCAAGAGCTTTTGTAGCAATGTCTGTTTTTGCGGTGTTGCTTGTAGTTGCGGGTTTATTATGCCATTTTTCATTGCAATCTTCTGATGAGGTTGTACAATTCTCTGGGTATTTTTTTCTGTTTGAAATCACACTATTTTTGACTATATCTATGCTTGGATTCTTATTGCCAAACCTTACAACACTCGCTATGGCACGTTTCAAGCAGTGTTCTGGCACAGCCTCTGCAATTCTTGGGACAACACAATTTGCTTTAGCCGGGATTATGTCATTTTTAGTAGGGGTATTCCATGCCAATACGCCTTGGCTCCTAGCCTGTATGATGGCTCTCTCTGTGTTAGCTGGAAGTGGATTATATTTTGGATTAGGAAGGAATAATTCAGCTATGTGAATCCAAGATTTTGTAACATGTAATTTCATATATCTTTTTGCGTTGCATAAATATAAACTCATGTGGAATCAAAAATAATTTTCTGAAATACCGTTAAAGTAAATCCCTCTTTAATTGTTGTAACAATTTAATTACACTACATATTCAAATCATACCCCTAGAATTTAGCATTTGAATTGAATATCGAGACCTTACAGCCTCATTAATCAATTTTTAACACTGCTAAAAATGCTTCTTGTGGAATTTCTACTTTACCGATTGCTTTTAAGCGTCTCTTGCCTTCTTTTTGTTTTTCTAGTAATTTACGTTTTCTTGTTATATCCCCGCCATAACATTTCGCAGTTACATTTTTCCCCATTGATTTTACGGTTTCTCTTGCAATAACTTTATTCCCAATGCTGGCTTGAATTGCTACTTCAAAAAGCTGTCTAGGAATAATCTCTTTCATCTGTGCTACTAATGCCTTGCCTCTCTCATAGCTTTTTGATTTATCAATAATCACACTTAAAGCATCAACAATCTCTCCTGCTACGCGAACATCAAGCTTGATAAGATTGCCCTCTTTATATCCAATAGGTTCATAATCAAAGCTTGCATAACCCTTTGTCTGACTCTTTAGTTTATCATAAAAATCCATAATGATTTCATTGCTAGGTAAAGAATAAGTAAGCAGGACACGATTCTGACTAAGATATTCCATATTTTCTTGAATACCGCGTTTATTATTCAGTAACACAATCACATTGCCTAAAAATTCACTAGGAGTAATAATGCTTGCTCGCACAAAAGGCTCTTTGATAGAAGCTATCCTTTGTTCAGGTGGGAGTTCGCTGGGGTTTTGCACTTGTATTATATTGCCGTCTGTTAGACACACCTCATAAACAACTGTTGGTGCAGATGCAATCAAATCAAGTCCGAATTCACGTTCTAATCGCTCTTTAACCACCTCCATGTGTAAAAGCCCCAAAAACCCTACACGAAATCCAAATCCCAAAGCAATACTGCTCTCTGGTTCAAATTGCAAAGCACAATCATTAAGCTTGAGTTTCTTAAGCGCGTCTCGTAAATCCTCAAATCTGTTTGTATCAAGAGGATATATTCCAGCAAACACAAACGGTTTAGCAGGCATAAAGCCTTCTATTGGTTCGCTCGTAGGATTATTAGAGAGTGTGATAGTATCACCTACTGCAATATCCGTAACACTTTTTAGTCCTAAATTAAGTATGCCAATCTCACCACTTTTAAGAATCTGTGTGGCACTTTTATGAATGGGATGGGGGTATTCTAATCCTAAAACTTGATAGGATTTATCGGCACTCATAGTCATTACCATATCGCCTTTTTGAATCTGCCCCTCCATAATACGAATAAGCCCCAATGCCCCTAAATAATTATCAAACCATGAATCATAAACCAATGCCTTTAACGGCTTGGAATCTTCAATCTTAGGAGGTGGGATACGTTTTGTGATAGCCTCTAATAAAGATTCTATACCCTCGCCTGTTTTGGCACTTACAAGCACGGCATGAGAACAATCAAGTCCTAATATTTCTTCAATCTCTTCTATAACCTTAGGAGGATTCGCAGCAGGTAAATCAATCTTATTAATCACGGGGATAATCTCTAAATTATTTTCTAATGCGATATAAACATTAGCAATCGTTTGAGCTTGTATGCCTTGACTAGCATCAACCACTAAAAGCACGCCCTCGCAGGATTTCAAGGAGCGCGAAACTTCATAGCTAAAATCTACATGTCCGGGAGTATCAATGAGATTAAAAATGTATTCTTTAGAATCTTTTGCTTTGTAGGTAAGACGAGCACTTTGTGCTTTTATTGTAATGCCTCTTTCTTTTTCTATATCCATAGTATCCATGATTTGGGCAGTTATTTCTCGTTGTGCAATACTTCCACAAGCTTGCAGCAAACAATCAGCTATTGTACTTTTGCCATGGTCAATGTGGGCTATAATAGAAAAATTTCGGATGTTAGCTTGCATAATTTCCTCTTTGCTGGTAGTATCGTTGTAAATACAATTTGTATTTTTTTTTGCTTTATTCTAAAATTTTCTTAACCTAAGCAAATTTTAACATATTTGGTATGTCATAATTTACTAAACATAATTTCATCGGCGAGAATTCACGTGTAATATGAGCGACATTGCTAAAAATATCTTTCTCAATCTTTTTGTTTTGTTATCACTGTGCCGAAAATACGTGCTTCATTTCTAATAGATAGCAATCTTTTCATACCTACCTTAAAATGCTAATAATTCTTGACCCGTATCCCAATAACTGAAACATTAAATCCTTTTATCAGTAAAAATTCCAAGAAAGCGAAATGTAAGAAGCAAATTCTAAATGAGGCTATGAGATTCGTGAGATTGAAGCTTGTGGGTATTGATTTTATTAATAAAGACAATCCAAAGGCAATAGTTGCAGATGTGATATGCCAAGCAAGTAAAAAACTAGCTTATTATAGAGACTTATATGTGTTTATGTGCAAAATACTCTAAGTGTAAGCATTACAATGGAAAGATAGAGATTGCTTTAGTATCAATGAGAGATATTAAGACTTCAATGCCTATCAAGTTGTAACTAAACAAGACATATAAATCAACCACCACTCATAAACTGCAATAATTCTAACTTATCATTATTTTGCAAAACGGTATTCTCCCATGCTCCCTTTTTTACAACATGAGAGTTAAGCGAAATTGCAACTATTCGTTCTTCAATATTTAGCTCCCTTAATAGCTCTGCAATAGAAATACTTTCGCCAAAATTCTGTGTTTCACCATTGATAATAAGCTCCATATTTTTCTCCTTATAACTTTTCATAATTTTATCTGAAATAATTATTAATCTTAAATTATTCGTAAGATACTTAAGCATTATAACCAAAAAATAAAGAATAATTTAATAATTTTACAATACAATAGAATTTTTATAGTTTCTAGCCTTAATTATGTATTCTTTATTAACAAGCGGGGTTCATGACTTTTATTGAAGATATAATTTTAAAAGAAGACGCTATCTTTATTGCAGATTCTCATTTTAAACAAGGAGATAATGCTCTCATAGAATCTTTTCAACGTATTCCTAAAGGTGTGCAGGTTTTTCTTATGGGAGATATTTTTCACTTATTGATTGGCGCATTGCAGAGCAGTCGCTTAGAGAATCAAGAATTAATTTCTATCATCTGTCATCTTAGTTGGAATAACTCTATTATATTTCTTGAAGGCAACCATGATTTTAGCCTACAATCTATATGGCAAAATAGATTAGATTCTACAAATGCAAATCTCTGCAATAAGACCACATTAAATAGACAAAAAATGTCTGAATATCAGTCTTGTTTAGATTCTTTATCATTGGATTATAATCCAAGCAATATCAGAATTTATAGCCACTCTGTGCAACCTATTATCCTTAGGAATTGGCAAAATTGTTTTTGCATTCTAGCACATGGTGATTTATGGATTAACCCTTTTTACAATCAATACAGAAAGATTCTTAGTAGCGATGCTCTAATATATATTTTTAAATTATTAGATAAATTAAGTTATGGTATAATTTATCGTAATATTTCTTGCAAAATCGCTCAAAGAACATTAGCTAAATTCTCATTTTATCGTTCTGATTTTGTAGAATTTATGTTTGAACGTATAGCTCAATAT
>NZ_NXLP01000070.1:0-5553 GCF_003364125.1 Helicobacter sp. MIT 14-3879 | reverse complement strand
GCTTAATATAGAAGTCAAAGCCTTTGATATATTTGATATTTTGGTGAATTTTTGGCAGGTTTTATGCAGGGATTCTCAAAGCCTTTATGATGAGTTACTTAAGCCTGAAATCAGTCGCGCTCACAGCTCTCTTCATCACCCAGCTCACAAGAAGCTGTAAAATACTTTTTAGCCACATTTTTGTCTTGCAATACACCTTCTCCCAAGAAATAAAGTGCTCCTAGATTATAACAAGCTGGTGCATGGTTTCTATTGCATGATTTTGTATAGAATCCGATGGCTTTGGGATAATCAATGCCAACTCCATATCCCTTATTATACATAATACCTAAATTATAGCAGGCTTTAACATGATGTCTATCGCATGCAAAATTGTAAAGTTCGATAGCCCGTGTGTAACTTTGTTCCACGCCCCATCCATAATCATAGAGGATTCCAAGATTATAGCAAGCACCAACTTTCTCCTTTGCACAAATTCTAGTAAAAAATTCTCGTGCTTTATCGTAATCTTGTGGAATACCCTCTCCTTTTGAATACATAACACCCAAATTATCACACGCTTCATCATGGTCTAATTCACATGCTTTTGCATAAGATTCTGCTGCCTTTTCATAATTTGTATCTCCACCTTTACCGTAGAAATAGAGATTCCCTAGGCTATAGCAACCCATTGCCTTATCACCATCGCAAGCAGTTATATAGAATTCTCTAGCTTTTGCTTCATCTACTTCGACACCCTTACCATAATGATACAAAAAACCTAGATTGAGACATGCTCCTGCATGCCTAGCTTGACTACAGGCTTCCGTATATAATTCACGTGCTTTGTTTAAGTCTTCAGCTACTCCTTGTCCTTGTTGATAAAGAATTCCTAAGTTATAACAAGCGTTCATTTCCTGCAAATTACAGGCTTTTTGCCAAAAATGGTGCGCCTTGTTGTAGTCCTGCGGTACACCATCTGCTACATAGTATAAATCACCCAATACAGAACATGAGGTTTTATTGTTAAAATCATTACATCGTGTCATGAGATTAGAAATGCTTGTCGTAGCAAAACAAATAGGAGTAATAATTGCCCAAATTAATACTAAAAATAGTAATTTTCTCATACTCTATTCTCCTTAGTATGCCTCTCTATTTCATTTACTCAATTTGATTTTTAGATATAATAACATAAAATAGACTTTTAAGTCAAAACCACAATCAAGGTATCTTATGGAAAAAGAAAATGCAAAAAACATTCACAGACGATTGCAAAAAATTATTGGGCAACTCAATGCGATTAATACTATGATAGACAAGCAGGAATCTTGTCCTAATATTCTCATTCAAATTAATGCAGCAAAATCTGCAATACACAAAGTCGGACAGATTGTTTTAGAGGGACATATTAATCATTGCGTACGTGATAGTGTAAAAAGGGGAGATGCTGAAAAAAGCTTAGAGGAACTGACAAAAGCAATAGAACAATTTTCACGTTTATCATAAATAATCGCGTGATTAATTTGAGGTTTAAAGTTTATTTTCTAGCATATAAATTTGCTAATCACTTTATGTAATATGCTAGACTGCTATTCCTTGAAAATATATAACAATAACTAGAAATTCCATACACAATAATCAGCTAAGGAAGCACCATGCAACTATCAAAATTCAGTGACTATTCCTTTCGTGCTCTTATGTATTTAGCAGAAAACGATAAAAGCTTAAGCACAGTTGAGAAAATGGCAAGGGAATTAAATATCTCACAAAATCATCTCAAAAAAATTATCCATAAACTCTCCAAAGGTAATTTTATAACATCCTTTAAGGGGCGGGATGGCGGCATAAGACTCGCCAAAAATCCAGAACAAATCAATCTCTCTTCTGTATTGCTTTATACAGAAACCAATATTGACATCGTTAAATGCTTGAAACATGACACCAAAATTGAAATAAAAGAGTTATGTCCTTATTACGCTGACTGTAATCTCAAGATAATTGTTAATCGCGCACGCGATTCATTTATTGAAGAGTTTAAAAAATACTCTTTATCGGATTTACTAGCAAATAATGTGTTGATAAATTAGAATGCCTGATTTCATTAAGAAATTCTATAACATTAACGAAGCTATCATTAAATTGTGTCTTAGATTCTATTATGGAGTGTGGTGTGCAAAAACAATGCAATACACCTTAGAAACTTTATAGAGAGAATCTTTGCTCATTTGACATACAACATTGATAATTCCTTATGATTTGCAATAAAATACTTGGAATCTGCAAATTCGTTTTATTTTTCATTGCAATATACTAATGCCAAATAGACTATATCATTAAGGGACAAAAAGGTCTAAGCTTGATTTTAATCCGTCTTAAAGTTTGGATTCTACAAGAAAGTCGGCACTTCAATACTCCCTCTAAAACCCTAAAATAAAACAACTTAAGATAAAAAAATTAAACTCTTCTACTGCACCAAACAGCAAATATAATATCCACGATTGAGCTTTCTACTTCATCATTTGAGTTTCACACTCAAATTGCTATGCCATTATCTATTTGCATTGATCTTGCCTATTACTTCTACACTTTATTTGCATTATACAAGACTCATATTGATCTTGCATTGCAATCAAAAACGATACATTTCTAAAAATGACAAAATAAGCAACATGCCTACAGCACCAAACATAAGCGCATCTGTTCTATCAAGTATTCCACCATGTCCGGGTAAAAGAGTGCCAGAATCTTTAATCTCTGCTCTACGTTTTAGCGCACTCTCTAATAAATCTCCAATAATTGATAACACGACAATAAATGAACTTCCTAACACTGCAATAGAGAATCCTCCAAAGATTCCAATGCCAAAAATAGACCCAATTAATACTCCAGCTACAATACCACAAATTGCCCCTTCAACAGTCTTTTTAGGCGAAGCAGGGGAAAGTTGTGTTTTTCCAAATTTCTTACCTCCATAAAAAGCAAAAATATCTGCTATACAAATTGTAGCAATAAGCCATGCTAAAAAACCTACACCATATTCACTATAAATGACATAAATTGCTGCAAAAGGTAAGCTAGGATAGATAAAAGGAAACAAATGCCTGATATGAGAATCCGCATTATCTTTAATGCAATAAAGAGACACAATGCAAAGAACACAAGTAACCACAGCAAAAGAATTTGCACTAAAATATAGCCCTATCCATAAGAGAACTGCCATGCAAAGACTAAAAAGATTGAGTTGGATTCTGTACAGATTAGCTCCTTCCTGCATTGCAAGTAAATAGATAATACCCATAACAACCCATGTAAGTACCGTATTATTAATACTTAACACTATGATAACTGCAACAAGCATGCCCAAAGCACTCCAAACCCTAGCGGAATCTTGCATAATAAATGTTTTGATTTTATTGTGTTCACTTGTTTTGACATGAACAGAATCTTGTGCATGAGAATTCCCACTTTGAGCGGGATTTTGATAGGGCTGTATAGAGCTAGAATCTAATTGGTTGGTTGCAGTTGAATCCTGCATGTTTTCGCGTCGCGTCAAAGATGTCATATTTGCATCGCTATGGGTCTCTTCAGATTGATTTTGACTGAGTTCTTGTGAGTCTTTTTGCATTATCATCTCCTTAAAATTATAGTTTTCTATCATAAAACACTAAACATAAGCATAGTATAATTTTACTTTAAAAACTAAAATCAGGTGTAGAAATGCAAGATAAATACGACATAATTGTTATTGGCGGAGGACATGCTGGCGTTGAAGCAAGTTACATTTGTGCAAAAATGGGCTTACACACATTGCTTATCACTCATTTAATTGATAATATTGCGTTAGCTAGCTGTAACCCTGCAATAGGGGGTTTAGGCAAAGGACATTTGGTTAAAGAAATTGATAGTCTTGGCGGACTTATGGGTGCAATTACAGATATTAGCGGATTACAATACAGAATCTTGAATGCCTCTAAAGGTCCAGCAGTACGTGGCACGCGCGCACAAATTGATATGGATTTATACAGAAAATATGCGAGAGATTTACTCTTACAAACCAAAAATCTTACGATTATTCAAGCAAACGCGACAAAGATTCTTAGTGAAGATAATAAGGCAAATGGTGTGGAAATTTCTATCAAAAAACAATTCTTTGCAGAGAAAATTATCATTACCGCAGGAACATTTTTAAGCGGTTTAATTCATATAGGAGAGAGTAAAAGCCAAAATGGTAGGGTTGGAGAAATTGCTAGCAATGAGCTAAGTCAAAGTCTTAAATCTTTGGGCATTCCTCTTGCAAGATTAAAAACAGGTACTTGCCCCAGAATCTTAGGCTCTAGCATTGATTCTCGAGATTTACAAAAACATTACGGGGACGCTTATTGCACATTCAATGAAAGGGGGTGTAATGCTAAATTAGAAGAGATACCAATCGATTCTAATCAGCCTATCATGCAGCAATGCACAGAGAATAGAACAACAAAAACCCCCTATCATGCCCACACAAACGCTGTAGAATCCCAAGATTCTACGCATGCTCCTTATTTTAGTCTTCTCACCTACGATTTTATTCATCATAAAAGAGAAAATATCATTTCAGAATTTCTCAAAGAGAGGGTGCAAAATAATTATTTTCGTCCTAAGGAATTACCTTGTTTTGTAACTTATACCAATGAGAACACACATAAAATGATTGAAGAAAACTTCTATCGTGCGCCACTTTTTACAGGACAAATAAAGGGGGTAGGACCACGTTATTGTCCAAGTATTGAAGATAAAGTCAATCGTTTTAGAGATAAAGCAAGACATCAATTATTTCTGGAGCCCCAAACTTATAGTGCAGGTGAATATTATATTAATGGCTTGACTACAAGCTTGCCTTATCAGGTGCAAGAAGAAGTTATTCGCTCAATTAAAGGGCTCGAAAATGCGCTTATCACACGTTATGGCTATGCGATTGAATATGATTATAGTCAGCCTACTAACCTTTATCATACCCTAGAATCTAAGATTGTAAAGAATCTTTATCTAGCAGGACAAATCAATGGCACAACAGGCTATGAGGAAGCCGCTGCACAAGGTATTATGGCTGGCATTAATGCGAGCCTTAGCCTTCTTCATCAAAGAGGGCAAAGCAAAAGAGAATCTTTGATATTGCAAAGAGATGAAAGTTACATTGCAGTAATGATTGATGACTTGGTTACAAAAGGCACAAATGAACCCTACCGTGTTTTCACAAGTCGTGCAGAATATCGCCTGCTCCTGCGAGAAGATAATGCGTGCTTTAGATTATTGCCTTATGCCGATGAATTGAGTTTATTAGATTCACATATTTTAGAAGAGTTACATAAAGATAAAGAAAACATAACTTCAAATCTTACGTTGCTAGATTCTCATTTCACACCCAACAAACACAATTTGGAGATATTAGCGCAAATAGGTGAGGATGGGTTTAATAATGTCTGCAACTTCAACCTCATTCTTGGTCGTGATAGCATGAATGCTAATAAAATGCGCAAACTTCACGTCAATTTAGCTACACTTAGCAATCGAGCATTAGAGCAGCTTAGAATC
>NZ_NXLP01000069.1:0-5554 GCF_003364125.1 Helicobacter sp. MIT 14-3879 | reverse complement strand
GAATCCCTTCCTCTCTGCCATAGCTCACAACATTCTGACACTTCTTTTCTATTTTTCTTGATAACATTGCAAATGTGATTCTATAACAAACTACAGAGATAATAGCTAAGGAATAAAATGATTTCGCGTTTTTTCATCAATCGCCCTGTATTTGCAATGGTGGTTTCCATCATCATCACGCTTATTGGAACAATCTCTATATGGGTTCTACCTGTGGAGGAATACCCTCAAGTAACACCTGTCCAAGTAGTCGTATCAGCAACTTATAGCGGTGCGAGTGCGGAGGTAATCTCTAACACTGTAGCAAGTGTGCTAGAAGATTCTATTAATGGTGTAGAAGGTATGCTTTATATGCAAAGCTCTTCCTCATCAGCAGGAAGTCTAAATATTAATGTGTATTTCTCTAATGACACCAATCCAGATATGGCAACTGTCAATGTAAATAACCGCGTGCAATCTGCCCTAAACCAGCTTCCCTATGAAGTGCAAAGGTTAGGGGTAACCGTGCTGAAAAAATCATCTACTATTCTTAATATTTATGCCCTCTTTTCTGATAATCCTAGTCATAATGAAATCTTTGTTGCCAATTATGGAATCCTCAATGTCATTAATGAAATCAAACGAGTAAGGGGAGTTGGCGATGTAACCAACTTTGGACAAAAAGATTATTCAATGCGAATTTGGCTTGATATTGACAAATTGTCTGCAAACAATCTCACGCCTTCTGAAGTGGCAACATTAATCACAGAAC
The DNA here is from genome assembly GCF_003364125.1 of Helicobacter sp. MIT 14-3879. Taxonomy (NCBI): domain Bacteria; kingdom Pseudomonadati; phylum Campylobacterota; class Epsilonproteobacteria; order Campylobacterales; family Helicobacteraceae; genus Helicobacter; species Helicobacter sp. MIT 14-3879. Next base: position 4,803 of record NZ_NXLP01000069.1, on the reverse strand, counting down.
AAAACTCTCAATTTGCAGTAGGCTATTTTGGAAAAGAGCCTGTCCGAAGCGACCTAGTTTTTACCTACACCGTTACCACGCAAGGACGATTTATAAGCCCTGAAGAATTTGGTAATATCATCTTGCGTTCCAATGCCGATGGTTCATCTCTACATCTAAAAGATGTTGCAAGGATTGAGCTAGGGGCAAAAGATTATAGTGTGAGTCCAAAGTTTAATGGCAAACCTGCTTCTGTGTTTGGGATTAACCTCCAACCTGGTGCCAATGCCCTTGATGTAGCAGAAAGAGTAGAAAAAAGAATGCAAGAACTTGCCAAAGATTTCCCCGATGGCATGCAATATAAAGTCGCCTATGATTCAACCAAATTTATCAAAGTCTCGGTTAAGGAAGTCATTAAGACATTTATTGAAGCTATTGTGTTGGTGGTTATTATCATCTACTTTTTCTTACAAAATTTCCGCGCAACCATTATCCCCGTGATTGCTATCCCCATCTCCATTATCGGCACATTTGGCGGAATGTATGCGCTAGGCTTTTCTATTAATCTCCTCACTCTTTTTGGACTTATCTTAGCCATTGGGATTGTGGTTGATGATGCTATTATTGTGATAGAAAATGTCGAACGTATCATTCATAGTGAAAATCTCCCCGTCAAAGAAGCAACAATAAAAGCAATGAATGAAATTCAAGGTCCCGTGATTGCTATCGTGCTTGTGCTTTGCTCGGTATTTATCCCTGTAGCGTTTATTGGTGGCTTTGCAGGAGCAATTTACAAGCAGTTTGCGATTACAATCGTAATCTCTGTGATTATCTCTGGCTTTGTTGCTTTGACACTAACGCCCGCACTTTGTGTGTCTATCCTTAAAACCAAAGAGCCTCAACCTTTCTATGTAGTTAGAAGATTCAATGATTTTTTTAATTGGCTCACACGCAAATTTAGCAAACAAATCGCACACGCATTAAGGAGGGGAACCGCTTTGCTCTTAGTCTTTGTAGCCATCATAGCTGCAAGCTATGGGCTCTTAAAAACACTCCCAACCGGGCTTATTCCCGCCGAAGATAAGGGAGATGTGTTTGCTTTCTTTCAACTTCCCCCTGCTAGCGCACTTTCACGCACAGTTGATATAGCCAATAAAATCTGGGATTCCTTGCGAGATAATCCCAATGTCAAACAGGCAATACTAGTGCCCGGATTTGATATGCTCGCATACGCACAACGCACAAGTAGCGGCGTAGCTTTTATTACATTAAATGACTGGGATAAGCGCAAAAGAGCAGACCAAAGCTCTTTTGCATTAGCTCAAGGCTTTATGAGGGAATTTAATCAAAAGTTTGATGCCTCCACTTTAGTGCTTAACCCTCCTGCCATTATGGGCTTAGGACTCGCAGGGGGATTTGAGCTTTATATCCAAGACAGAAGTGGTGGAACTATCCAACAATTAGAGCAATACGCCAATGCTCTTGTTGCTGCAGCAAACCAAAGACCTGAGCTTATCAATGTGAGAAATATGCTTAGCACTGATATTCCACAATACTATATCACACTTGATAGAGATAAAGCAAAGGCTATGGGTGTCAATGTCAATGATGTTTTCACAACCCTACAAAGCACTTTTGGGCAATATTATGTCAATGACTTCAACCTCTATGGCAAAACCTATCAAGTCAATGTCCAAGCAGAATCACGTTTTAGAGAATCGCCCGAAGATTTAAGTCGGGTCTTTGTTAAATCTAGCGATGGAAGCTTTGTCCCTATTAGCACACTTGTGAAGTTTGATCGAATCGTGGGAGCAGATACTATTGAACGATTCAATCTCTTTAATGGTGCAAAGATTATGGGTGAAGCAAAGCAAGGCTATTCAAGCGGTGATGCGCTTAAAGCCGTAGAAGCAGTTGCAAAAGAAGTTCTGCCTGAGGGCTACACAATAGCCTATTCAAGTATGAGTTATCAAGAAAAAGCTAGTAGCGGCACAGGAGCACTAGCCTTTGTATTTGGGCTTATCTTTGTGTTCTTAATCCTTGCAGCACAATATGAACGATGGCTGATGCCACTTGCCGTGCTTACAGCTGTCCCCTTTGCGCTCTTTGGTGCGCTTTTAGCCACATATCTGCGGGGGCTAAACAATGACATTTATTTCCAAATAGGGCTTGTAACGCTTATTGCACTTTCGGCAAAAAATGCGATTCTCATCATTGAATTTGCACAACAGCTAAGAGAACATGAAGGTAAAAGTATCATGAATGCTGCCATACATGCAGCAAGGTTAAGGTTTCGCCCGATTGTGATGACTTCTTTAGCTTTTTCTATTGGAGTTTTGCCTTTGGCTCTAAGTAGCGGGGCAGGTTCAGCATCTCGACATGCAATCGGCACAGGTGTAATTGGGGGAATGCTTGCTGCAACTTTTATTGCAGTATTTTTTATCCCTCTATTTTGGACATTCTTTGCACGATTGGGTGAATGGTCTAAAAAATCCATGAAAATAAAACCTAATTGAGATTTCTACATCATGACAATATGAATCTTGTGTAACCTAGCTACTTTGTCTGTTTATAAATTGACATAGCTCAATGGCTATCTTTGAGTTCTCAGTCTGTCCCTACCTTGTAAGCAAAGTCAATGTATAAGCACGACATGTTACTACAAATGATAAGTAATGCAACCTCTCTTGATTTTTCACTTAACTTTGGCATAACAACCTCTTAGTAATGTTATAATTGTCTTTTGTTATAAGATATTTTTTGTAAGATTTTGCTTCTTAGAAATACTTTATGAGATACTACTAGTAAGGCTCAAAGCAGCAAGTGTAGAATTGCATAAAGGTTAAATACCTAATACAATAAGATTTAAAAAGGCAGCAAAGCAAAATTATGAACATTTGGAGAACTTCATCAATACTTTTTCAAGTCAATATCCTTTTCGCCTTTGCCTTTACAAGTTTTTTGGCAGTCTCACTCTTTTATATTAAGATTCAATTAGATTCAGAAAGTGTTATGCGATATAACACAACCGTTAAGATAGTGGGCAAAATGAGACGATTTAATGCCAGCATAGAAGATATTAGAAGTTATCTGGAAGAACAGGGATTCTATGAAATAATACCCAATGAGGAATTTAAGAAAAAAATCTTAGAATCTAATCAAGGTCCTTCATCAGACAGTCTTCATGTTGATATTGTTCAAGAACATAATGATATTTTTATTGTCTTAAGAACTATCAGGCATTTTATTGTCTATCAGGATCATGTAGATTTTGTTTGGACAAAATATTATACAATGATTATACTAGGATTAATTATCCTTGTATTAGTCTATATTGCTCTCATCAATCGCCTCATGCCGCTTACCTACATTAAACAAGAATTGGCAAATATGAAACAAAACCTACAAAAGATTACCTACGCAACAAATAGTCAAGATGAAATTGGTGATTTGGTGCGTGAATTTAATTATATTGTAGAAAAACTGCATTCTATTGAAAAATCCCGAACACTTTTTTTACGCTCTATTATGCACGAGTTAAAAACGCCTATCACAAAAGGCAAAATTATAGTGGAAATGTTAAATGATTCTAAGCAACAACAAAGACTGCACAATATCTTTGAAAGATTAAATAATCTTATTGATGAATTAGCCAAAATTGAGGAGTTAGCAAGCAAAAACTATCAAGTTCATAAAAAAGAAATATTGTTGGTAAATATTATTAATGAAGTTAAAAAGATGCTTTTAGTCAATAAAAGCGCACAAAACAACATTATCATTCATTGTAATAATGACTTGATTAAAGCGGATTTTGATTTATTTACATTAGCGGTAAAAAACCTTATTGATAATGGCATAAAATATAGTGTAGATTCTCAAGTAATTATTGATACAACCAAAAATGATTTGATTATCAAGAATAAAGGCAAACCCTTAGCACTTGATATTAATGAATATTTTAAACCCTATTTTAAAGACATAAAAAATCCTCTCTCACAGGGTTTTGGACTTGGCATATATATTATTAAAAATGCACTAGAAGCGCAAAACCTCAATGTAATTTATCAACATGAAAATGGCTATAATTTATTTATAATTCAAAATTGCATTGTAGAAAGTTTCTATGATTCACCAAAATTTATCACCTTGTAAATCAATCATTAAATCAAAGCACAAATAATAAATAAAAATATGCCCTATTTTCAAATTATCTTCTTAAAGATTTAAAAGAATGATTAACTTTACACCTTAACAATCACAATGATTGACTATCATCTTGCTAAGTTGATAGGCAGTATTAAGTAGTATTAAAGAGTATTAAATTATTAAGCCTTATTAAGCTGCTAAGTTGATAAGCATTATTAAGCAGTATTTTGAGATTCAATCAAGGCAAAAGTAATTCATCTTCCTTTTCTGGTTTATCCCAAAAAGGATCTTTTTTATAACCACAACCAAAAATGAAGCTTATACACAATAGAATTGCACAAAATTGTGCTACCATTTTTATCATGAAAACCTTTCAAGAAATTTTTTCCACTGATTTTAGCAAACAACTCATTAATAGAAAAGCAGCTTCGCCTAAGTTTGTTAATACCTTAATAGATTGCTATTCTTTAAATCAACTGAGATGCTTTTTGCCCGCAAGTCTTACTCATCATCTCATCGTGATTATGCGCTCCAAGATTCATGCTAAACAAATTGCATTTGGTTTTAATTCTCAAGCAGCATGTATAGAGTTCAATAAATATCATGCTAAAAACATCTTGCAAACACTGCAATCAAACCCAACTATTAGGGAAAAGTTGCAGCTACAAGATTGCGAAT